>NZ_QTYG01000035.1:0-28761 GCF_003462045.1 Ruminococcus sp. AM31-15AC
TTGAGTTGAGGTCACACCTGTTCCCATGCCGAACACAGTAGTTAAGCTCTTCTTCGCCGAAAATACTTGGATGGTAACGTCCCGGTAAGATAGGGTGCTGCCGACACCTTACTAAACAGAGAAGATATTATTCTTCTCTGTTTAGTCATATTCCTCCTTAGCTCAGTCGGTAGAGCATTCGGCTGTTAACCGAAGGGTCGTTGGTTCGAGTCCAACAGGGGGAGCCAATAACGCATAATCCGAACACTTTCGTTACTAAGAATGTGTTCGGATTTGTTGTTTATTTATGATATTGTAACCGTCCGAATTTTTATGAGTTCGGGCGGTTTTTGTTCTTTTAAAATTAAATTCGCTTTAGAAGCGAAAAAACTAACTGTATTGGGTATAGATTTTATATTCTTGATATGATATACTGTTGATAAACACATAGGAGGGATATAATGGACAAAACAGTTATAAATTTTCGTTTATCGGATTTAAGAAAAGCAAAGCATATAACACAGGGGGAGCTTGCTGAATTTGTCGGCACTTCCTTTCAGACAATAAGTAAGTGGGAAAACGGTATAACTATGCCTGATATAACTGTACTTCCCGTACTCGCAGCTTTCTTTGAGGTTTCTATTGATGAGCTGTTAGGAATAAAACCTTTGAAGGGCGATGTCTATTCCTCTGAAGAAACCGACTCTGAAAAGTTTTGGGATAATCATTTTGAATATATTATGCGTTCAAGGAATGAAAGCTGGAATAATGATTACCTTGGTTTTCTCATTCGTGAGGTATGGAAAATTGATAATCCTGTCAACGTACTTGATTGTGGGTGTGGATATGCACATTTCGCTCCGATGTTGATGAAATACTTACCCGAAGGCAGTAGCTATACGGGCATAGATTTCTCATCGTCCTTAACTGAACAGGCTGAAAAATTGTTTGAAAAATATAATATTAACGGGAGGATTTTAAAAGGCGATTTTCTTGAAAGTAATTTCATAGATAAATTCGATATTGTAATGTGCCAGTCTGTACTCCGTCATATCGGTGATTCCAAAGCATTCATAAGCAAGATGATAAATGCGGCGATTGACGGTGGTCTTGTTATATGTATTGATACCAACCGTGAAATTGAGTGCTGTGGTTTGTATATTGACGGTATGGATTACGGAGATTTATGTGACCATAGTGGAGCAATAAAGCATTGGAAAGCTGAACTTGAAAATTCTAAAAGAGATTATGCTGCCGCTATGAGAAATGCCTATGTTATGCGTGGGCTTGGCTTATCAGATATTGATATTCGTATGAGCGATAAGGTATCTTTTGTTTGTCCGGAACAGAGTGATTATGATACCAAAATCAACGATTTTATTGATTCTAAAAGTTTATGGTATTCAGATGTTGAGGAAGCTGTTGAAAGGCTCATCAATCACGGTATGACAAGAAATGAAGCAGAATCGTATGTTGGTAAAACAAACAAGATATGCAATTACCTTGAAAATAACAAAAGCGAAGTTGCTTTTACACGTTTCAAAGGTAAGACAATAACTTTTGGTTGGAAAAGGAGAGCTTGAAATGGATAATTACAGCTTATCGGTTGGTGTTATAGTGATAAAGGATTCAAAGGTTTTGCTTGTAAAGCATAACTATGGCAGTGCTAATGGCAAGTATCTGAATCCGGGAGGATTTTTGAAAGACGGAGAGCTGCCTGAAGAAGCTGCAGTTCGTGAGGTCTTTGAAGAAACAGGTGTAAAGATTTCGCCTGTGGGAATGATTGCTGTTCGCTGTCGTAGTAATGAGTGGTATATGGTTTTCAAGGCTGATTATGTCGAGGGCGAGCCTTGTGCAAATACAGAGGAAAACGATGAAGCTTTGTTTATGGATATAGATGAGGCTCTTTCAAATCCGCTGGTAACAGACACCGCTAAAACGCTTATTCAGACAGCGTTATGCGGTAAGGTGATACCTGCTGTTGATTGCCGTAAAAATCGGTGGATGTATTCAGTTGATAATCTCGCTTAACCAATTTCGCAACAAGTTGTTGCTTGACTTGCACTCATTTGTCGAATATAATGAGCTTACGAGGTGATGATATGACAACAGCTGAAATAATCAAAGAACTCCGTCAAAATGTCAATATGACGCAGGATGAAATGGCACAGGCTCTTTTCGTTACAAGACAGGCTGTTTCACGATGGGAGAACGGAGATACAACACCAAATCTTGAAACGCTGAAACAGATTTCAAAAATGTTCGGTATATCGCTTAATCACTTGCTTACAACAGCTCACAATACTGACGATACAACCGCTGAAATAAATGCAGAAAGGTTTATTGGCTTTGCAGACATATACGAAAACAGCCGCCCGACAGTTCCTGTTCATTCAGTTGAGATAATATCCGAGTATCTCGGAAGAATGCCTGATACTGTTGTGGATTTAGGTTGCGGCACAGGTCTTTCAACATTGATTTGGGAGAACAAATGCGGCAAAATCATCGGCATTGACCCGAGTGATGATATGTTAAGTATTGCAAAAACAAAGTCGAATAATACTGTATCGTTCATCAAGGCGTATTCTGATTATACAGGTCTGCCTGATAATAGCGTAGATGTTGTGTTCTGCTCACAGGCATTTCATTGGATGAATCCCGCTGATACGCTTACGGAAGTCAATCGAATTTTGAAAGATGACGGCATTTTTGCTGTTATTGATTGCGATTGGCCGCCTGTATGCAACATTGATGCAGAAATCACATATATGAACTTATTCAACAAAGTGAGAGTTATAGAGGAAGAACACAATGAAATCTGCAAAACCTTTCACCGATGGGATAAAAACAAGCATTTAAAAAATATGATTGAAAGCGATTATTTCAGATATTGCAGGGAGATTGTATTTGACAACTGCGAGGATTGCAATGTTGAACGCTTTTTGGCTTTGGCACAAAGTCAAGGCAGCTTACAGACTATTCTTAAACTTGCTCCCGAACTTATTGAAAAAGATTATCTTACCTTTCAAAAGGCGATATATAAGATTTTTGACAAGGGAATGGATAAAGTGAGCTTTTGCTATCGTATGAGGGTAGGAGTGAAGTGATAGGACTGTTTTGTTTGGTAAATGATACATAATTATTAAAATCGCAATTTTTATCAACCCTCCTAAAACAAAAAGTGGTATAATAAATGCGGAGGAACGATTATGGAACAAATACACATTCAACGCACAATAGATTATATCGAAGCAAATTTAAAGGACGAACTGGATAATACAACTCTTGCAAAAATTGCAGGATATTCAGAGTACCATTTTCTTCGTTTGTTCCGTAAGTGTGTTCGCCTTACACCTGCTGATTACATACGCAAACGTCGTATTTCAGAGATAGTGCGCCGTATTGGTGATGAAAACCGTCCCATATCGGATATAGCTTTTGAGTATGGCTTTAATTCCAAAGAGAATTTTACCCGTGCTTTTAAAAATGAGCATAGAATACTACCGACTGAATTTAAAACTGCAAATTGCAGTTTAAGGCTATTCCAACCCTTTAGCTTTAATATTACAGAACCGCACCCGGATATATCTATGATGTATATGAACAAGTTTTCCTTGATTGTTTATCCTTGTGATGAGGATTTACCTGCAAGCTTTTGGAATAAGTACAATGCAGAAAAACGTTCTGAATTGCTTTCGGGTGGCATGGTGGTCGAGGATTATGGAGCAATGAAGTGGAATCCCGACAAGAATCGTCTTGATTATTATATAGGAATATGCGAGGAATTTGTTAGAGGTGATATCACAGGAACGGTCAAGCTTGATGTTTCGGAGGGTTTGTATGCCGTTTTTGATACTACGCCAGCAACACAGCACGATTTTGTCAATACAATTCATCGAACTTGGGATTGGATATACAACGAATGGCTGCCCAAAAGCGGATACCGCAGGGGAAATGGTTATGAGTTTGAGGTTTATGTAGAAGCAAGCAAAAAATATTCAGAACGGATTTATGTTCCGTTAGAAAAGGAGAAAGAAAATGGCTGAAATTATTAAAACATTTAAAGAAAGCGTTCCCGCAATGCGTTTTATAGGAAAGAAATATCCTGATTTCGGCGGTTGGTGGGGTGATTGGTTTGCAAACGGTTGGTTTGACGAAATTGAAAAAGCTATGGGTGGTGCTGACACTATCCTCAAAATATGGGAAAATGGTGCGGGATATGTAGGTCTTGAACGACGCTGTGACGGACAGTCATTTGAATATTGGATTGGTATGTTCACACCTGCTGATACTGTTGTTCCAGATGGTTTTGAATATGTTGATTTCCCTGCTGTAGGTCTGGGCACTTGCTGGATTTATGGAAAGGAAGAAGATGTACACGATACAAGCGGATGTTATAGTGCTATTGTAAGTAATGGTATGAGGCTTTGGAAAGATAAAAACGACGGTGTATGGTCTTTTGAAAACTGTCTGTGTCCACGTTACACTACTCCTGACGAAAAAGGAAATGTTATTATGGACTACTGCTACTATGTAGAATGATTGGAGCTAATTATGCACAAAAACGGCAAATGGGCGAAACAAATAATAGAATGGCAGAATGCCGACGGCAGTTGGGGCGATTATCATTCCCTTGCTGTTGCAGGCAATTCCCGAATCACAACAGAACAAGCTATCCGCAGACTTGAATCGCTCGGCTATACTATTGAGGACGAGTGTATTCAGAAAGCTGTTCAGTATATGAGCGATTGTCTTGTCGGAAAAAATACTATTCCCGATAGAGTTGAAAAGGTTCACGATTGGAATGTGTTTTTATCGCTGATACTTTCTACGGGTATAAGAAGATTTACAAAGGATAACCCTGTTGCAAATAAGGTTGCTGAACAGTGGGCAGAGATTATAACAGTCGCATTTACGGATGGCAGCTATAATTATGATAAATATGTTGAAGCCTACAAAAACATTCTGAAACCAAACGGCGGAAGAATTATAGGAATTGAAAATTACTACCCTGTATCACTTTTGTGTGATTGCCTTGATGAGAAAACGGAGAATGCTTTTATTGAGCATATTCTGAATTTCGATAAAGGTATCTACTATATTTACGATAGTAAGCTTACTGTTCCTCCGCAGGAGTTTCAGAGCAAAAAAGCAAGCAGATATCTCGGTGCAATCGAACTGCTTGTCAAATACAAACATACTCGTCACAAGCTGAATTTTGTTTCAGATTGGCTGAATGCCAACCGCAACGAAAATGGCAAGTGGGATATGGGCAAGTCAGTCAATGACAAGTTGTATTTTCCACTGTCTGATAATTGGAGAAAAAGCGAGACTCGTGAGGCGGATTGTACAGAGAGAATTGAGAAAATTATGTGCCTTTTTTAGTAGTATTTGAGGTGCTATATGAATAATACAGAATGGAGCCTATGCCCAACCTGCGGTGGTAAAACCCGTGACAGAATAAGACAGGATACAATTCTTATAAACTATCCTCTCTACTGTCCGAAATGCAAGCAGGGGCATTTAATGCACTTAAAAATTATAGAGTAAAATGATAAATTAGAATTTGTAGAGGTAATGTATGGATAGAATTACAGCGGAAAAAATTTTGGAAGAAGCTCAAAATATGAATGATGGAGCTTGGGTAAGACATTCCTATAATGTGGCATGTTTAGCAGAAAAAATAGCAGATAAGATGGGACTAGATAGCGAAAAAGCATATATTCTAGGGTTGCTTCATGATATAGGAAGAAGAAATGGAAATATGGAAGCTCGTCATACGTTGGAAGGTTATCGTTTTTTAAATGATGTAGGATTTGAAGAGGGTGCGAGAATTTGCTTAACACATACTTTCCAATACAAAGATGTTGATGGGATTTATGATAGGTGGGACTGCACTTATGAAGAAAAACAATTTATAAGAGATTATTTGAACAATATTATTTATGATGACTATGATAGGTTGATTCAGTTGTGCGATGCATTGTCTTTATCAAATGGGTATTGTTATGCGGAAAAAAAGATGGTGAGTAGTGTAATAAAATTTGGGTTTAAAGATACTACGATAAGTAAGTGGAAAGCAATACTTGATTTAAAAGAATATTTTGATGACAAAGTTAAAGAAAATATCTATGAATTGTTTTGACAAATTCCAATTTAGTGAGCAGTATTAAAGGAGAACACCTTATGCAAAACACAGAATGGCTCCTATGCCCAACCTGTGGCGGCAAAACCCGTGACCGAATAAGAGAGGACACAGTTCTTATAAACTATCCTCTCTACTGTCCGAAGTGTAAGCATGAGCATTTAGTTGAAGCTAAAAATTTAAAAGTTACAGTTATCAAAGAGCCAGACACAAAGGTGCAGAGCCGATGAACGTGAGAAACCACAGTTCATCGGCTCTTTTTGTTTGGTATGTACGCAGTTACTTTTCTGAAGCTGTACCAATCAAGGCTTTAGCAGTTGCTTTGACGACTTCCAGAGAACGCTCATCGCAGGTGTAAAGCATACGGATAAGATTTTCTACCTCGGATTCTTTGGACGGTTTCTCGGGGTAGAAAATCAAGTCCGGTGAAATGGACAACTCTCGGATTAACTTGTAAAGAATATCGTAGCTTGGCTTTTTGCCCTCATTTTCAATTCTATACAAATATCGCTCGGTAATGCCTATGCGTTCTGCAAGCTCCTCCATTGTGAGTTCGGAACGCTGTCGTGCGGCTTTGATGATTTTACCGAGTGTTTCAGGTTCAGTATGCACTTGCAGTTCACCTCCGCTGTATATAATTATACAGAAATCTGTCGAAATTATAATGGCATAGAGGTTCTGTGTTAAAGTGTACTGTTGGTTCAAAATGGAATATGCAAATTACCTCGTCAAAAAAAACTGAATTGTGACGAGGAGCATTTTGCTGTCTTAATTCCTTCAGTTCAGTTTTTGGACTGGAGGTTTTTTTATGTGCTGGAGTAGTTTCTGCATTTCGCTGCCTGTTTTAAGCAGCGAATACAAGCGTATCTTATAGGCATAAAAGTAAATATTGATTGCTCAAAAAAAGAGTAGCTTTTGCTACGGGATTCGTGAGCATTCATACTGAACTATGCGTTCAGATTTATAATGAAATATTAGCATTATCTCCTGTTATGCGGTTTATACCGTATGACAGGGGATTTTTTGTTTTTCCGTATTTAAAAGGTATGGAACGATGTCGTTCTCCTCCGATCCGAAATTTTGATTCACACAAAAATTCAAAATTTCGGAGGAAACGACTATGTCAGATGAAGAAATCAAAGTTGAAGTATATAAGACCGAGGACGGTAAAAACTGCCTTGTTCTCGCAAGTGTATATAAAAATAACTGTTCACATGAAACTACGGTTATCGTTGAAGATGATGTGCTGGAGGTTTTCGAGGCAGCTCGCAGAGAAACTGAAAGACAGCGTTCTCGAGAACGCAGGCACGGATTGAAGAAAATCTATCTCGGCAATGAGGATTACGAAGCGAAGCTGGGAATGGTGACACAGGCTCCTGATGAGGGTATACATAGCGATATGTACTTGGAATACCTTAAACAGTTTTTCGACGATAAGGTTTACAAGCGTGGGATGATGTATTATCTGCATAAATTCACGGAAGCAGAGATTGCAGAGCTTGAAGGTGTATCACAAGCAGCAGTTTCAAAAAGTATACGAACATTTAAGGAGATAATGGCGAAGTTGTACAATTATGGCCTTGAATAATCATTTCAATTTATAATTTGCTACAAATCTTTTTCTTTGGGTTATAAAAACACCCTCTAAGTGACCCGAATATGTGAAAGGGGTTAATCTGCTCCTTTCACATACCACTCAGAAGGGAGGCAGAGAATATGCACGGAGATGATGTAGCAAGTGCAGGCGTAAGCGTGTCAACGCAAATCGTTTCAAAGGCAACCGAAATCCTTTTGGATATACTCAAGGTTGCAATCGAAAAGGAACGAGAAGCTGCACGACTGAAGCAGTCCGAAAAACAGCAGGTTTTGTCAGGTGGCGAGGTGACATACCAAAAGCTGAAAGAGGGCGGCGAAGTAACAATGCTCCCATCCTTTGCAAAAGACGATTACGGAGGGTTTCTCAAACGGGCAAAAGAAATGGACATTCCTGTTGCGGCGATACAGGAACACGGAAAGGAAAACACGCTTTCACTTTTCTTCAATGTGAAGGATAAGGAAGCGGTAAATGCCATAGTTCAGGATATTGTCCGAGAGAAGCTGAAACAGCCTGAACAGACCGAGCGTATGATTACCATTGAAAAGGAACAGGTTGAGGGTTTCCAAATGTATTGTTCAGACCACGACATACCTGTGAATTTTATGGAAACTCAGAACGGAGTAAAGTGCATTTTCGGTGTTGCTTACGAAAAGCAGATGGAAGCGGCTGTGGAGAATTTCAAAAAGCTCCACAGCGAGCTTGCCAAAACCGAAATTGATGTGCAGAAAGATTCCAAAGGAAAGCTGAAAATCACATTCAGCGATACCGAGCAGGGCAAAAAGGTAACGATGAATTTCTGTACGAAATCCAAAGTGGAACGTGTCTTGCAGGAACGGCTTGGGTTTAGTCAGGTCAAAGCGGTTGAAGCGGCGAACGCACTTACCGCAAAGCTGTCAGACCAACAGCTTGGATACTATTTAAGCGGTTCAAAACAGCTTGAGCAGATGGCTTATTACGAAAAGGACATCAAGTTTGAAAACGAGAATGTTCTGACGGATAAGTTCTCATTTGCGAAAATGCAGTTTCAGGAGGAAGATACTCTGAAGCTCACCATTACCGATGAGCGAGGGCATTTTGTTGTCCTTTCTGCAAACACACGTGACAGAGCCGAGATTGAAAAAAGTATCCGTCAGCATTTAAAGGTTGAGGATACGGAAACGGTCAAGGCGATTATGACAAAAGCTGAAAGGCTAGGATTTGTCGATGAGCCGAAGCAGGTTCAGTTCAAAGAGTACCTTATTGAGCGTGAAACACAATCCGCATTTACGGTGCGTGGCGGTTCTACGGTAGTCAGACTTGATTTGTCTGACAGAGAACGGCGAAAAAACAGCTTATGGACAGCTTTGGAATGACAGCGGCAAAGGCTGAAAGAATTATCGACAAAGCGAAAAAGCAGACTATTGTGAATAATCTGCTGAAAAAGGCTAAAGCAAAGGCAGCGTTGACAGCCGACGCTATCAAGCATAAGAAGCTGGATAGGGGGTCACGCAAATGAGCCGAGTAGCAAAAAAACCTGATTTCGTTACAATCAGCATTTATGCGGTGCTTGCCGTATTCGTAATTTATTTTGCGGCTTCGCTGGGAGCGTGTTTTGACCTTTCATCAGATGAGGAAGGCAAGGTTGATTTTGATAACCTTGCAAACAGCTTGGAAACAACCCTTATGGATACTGAGCTTGTCTTTGAACAGGTCAAAGCTGGCGGGAATGCCGTTATGTTTCCTGTTTTTACTGCTTTCGGTATCGGACTTTACACCCTTATGAAAGTAACAGGCAAGAAGAAGTTTCACCGAAAGGGTGAGGAACACGGTTCTTCAAGGTGGGCAAATAAGAAAGAAATAGCTTCGCTTCTGGACAAGCCGCCTAAAAAGAAAAAGGGTGAAAAGAAACCCCGTGACCAGCCTAAGCCGAAAAAGGGCGAGTTTGTTATGGACAATAACATCATTCTTACAAATGATGTGAAAATGTCGCTTAACACAAGGCAGACGAGGAAAAACCTTAATGTTATGGTAATCGGCGGTTCAGGTTCGGGTAAATCCCGTTTCTATGTAAAGCCGAACCTTATGCAGTCAAACACAAGCTATGTCTGCACAGACCCTAAAGGCGAGCTTCTTCGCTATACGGGGAAAATGCTGGAGAGCTACGGCTATAAAATAAAGGTATTCAACCTTATTGATATGGCTCATTCTCACAACTACAACCCGTTCAACTACATTTATGATGTTGACGGAAATTACAGTGCAACTGCTGTAATCAAGATGGTAAACGTCTTGATGAAGAATACCTCAAAGGAGGGCGGCGGTGGAGGCGATCAGTTCTGGGATGACTCCACAAAGGCACTTTTAGCGGCACTCTGTTTCTATCTTGTTGAGTGCGAGGATAAATCAATGCAGAATTTTTCTGAGGTTATGAAGCTTCTGAAAAAAGCGGAGGTGAAAGAGGGTAGCGACGATTATCAATCCGATCTTGACCTTATCTTCGACGCACTTGAATTTCCCGAAAAATATCAGACAGAAGAAGCCGAACACAATGAGCAGTTCAAGAACCTGAACCTCATTGACCTTGCAAAATCAGCAAAGCCTGCAAGCAGATATATGTGTCTGAAATACTACAAGGATTTCAAAAAAGCGGCAGGCGATACAGCAAAATCTATCCTTATTTCTACTGCGGTAAGATTGCAGGCGTTCAATATTCCCGAAGTTATGGATTTGACCTGCTGTGACAACATTCACCTTGAAATGATAGGTGATGAAAAGACCGTAATGTATATCATTATTCCGTCTTCAGATGATACATTCAATTTCTTGGCGGCGATGATGTACACACAGCTTTTCGATGTTCTGTATGACAGAGCCAATTTCAAGCACGGCGGCAGACTTCCTTTTCACGTCCGCTGTCTGCTGGATGAGTTCGCAAATGTCGGCACTATTCCTCGATTTGAGGAGTTATTGGCAACAATGCGTTCTATGGAAATTTCAGCAAATGTCATTATTCAGAACCTTTCGCAGCTTAAAAAGATGTATAAGGATAGCTGGGAAAACGTACTCGGTAACTGCGACAGCCTGTTATTTTTGGGCGGTCAGGAGCCGACTACGCTTGAACACGTTTCCAAAACGTTGGGCAAGGAAACTATTGATACCCGTTCCCATAACCGTACAAGGGGCAGAAACGGTTCTACCTCTGAAAACGACGGTATCTTGGAACGTGAGCTTATGACAGTGGACGAGCTGAAGGTTATGAAGGATAACGAGTGTATTCTGTTCGTTCGTGGTATCTATCCGTTTTTCTGCAATAAATTCGTGATTGAAAAACACCCGAATTACAAGCTGTTGGAGGATTGGGACAGGGATAATGCCTACCTGATAAGTGACATAAAGACGGTGCAGTACGGCTATTACGATGAGCAGAAAAACGATGATTTACATTCCGAACCTGTTGAGGATTCAGAAAGCACAAGCGGCAATTTCGTTATCAAAACGGAAATATCAGACCGTAGAACTTCAAGTGAAGAAGCTCTCGACCAAGAATTTGAGCAGTCTGTCACCATTGAAGATATAATCGGCAATCAGGTGCATACGTTCATCGGTGCAAAGGAGTTCCCAAAAGACCCGAAGCACGGCTTTGCGCCTGCAAATCTTGATAATACCGAAATGGTAGTAACGGCAGAGCCGAATTTGAAACCGCCTTTTACAGAGGTAACAGACGAGAGCTATCTCGACAGTTTTGATGTTATTTAATTTTATGGAGGAGTTTACATATGAGAAGAATTATTACATTTATCAAGGACAAGTTCGCAGATTTCAAGGCTTCTATCAAGAGAACGCAGATTAAGATGAAAACCAATCTCAAGGAAGATTTCACGCCTAATAATCAGCTTGCCGACGAACAGCGTGAAGCAAAGAGAATGCGCTCAATCAGCAGAATTACAACAGGTATTATGGCTGCAACAATGGCGATGTCCTGTATGGGCATTACCTGTTTTGCGGCTGACGGAGCCTCTTCCGAGGGTGTTGAAACATTTAACACAGTAGTTGAGTTTATCGTTGACTGGGTAGCAAGAATCGGTCTTGTTATCGGCTTCATCGGTGCTGTTCAGTTTGCAATGGGCTTCAAGGACGATTCCGCCGACGGTAAGACAAGAGGTCTTATGTGCCTTGCTTCAGGCTTCATTGTATTCGCTGTTGCAAAGGCTTACGATATGTTCACAGCGTAAGTGCAAGCCTTTTCGGAGAAGCTTCCGCAGTGGCAGAGGCTTTTCCGAAATTTACTGAAAGGAGCTGACAGGGACAATGATTGAATGGGCAACCATTGAAGAATGGGTCAGAACTTGGCTCGACGTAATAAACTACACATTTGATAACGCTATAAATGCCCTGACAATATCTCCATTTGACAGCAGTATTACGGTAATCGACACGGCAATGACAGCCGTTGAGGGTGTAGCTCTTGTACTGGTATCAATGTTCTTTGCGATACAGCTATGCAATGACGCTATGCTTCTGAAAATACAAAGTTATGAACAGGTGTTCAAGCTGTTTTTCAAGTTTATTCTTGCAAAGGTAATCGTTCAGAACGCAAGAGGAATAATGGATATCCTCTTTAACGGCTTTAATTACATAGCGGACACGTTGGGAGAAACGAATTACGGATTTCTGTCATCGTTCAACACAGACGCTATTATTGCACAGCCTGCTGATGCAGGATTTCTGAACCTGAACTACCTTATGAAATATCTTGAAGCAATGCCAACGTTCCTTATTCTTATGGGAGCTTGCTGGGTAATCAATCTTATCCTTATCGGCAGACTTTTTGAAATTATCGTATATACCGTAATTTCTCCTATTCCGCTTGCAACCTTTGCAGGTGAAGGCTGGCACGATAGTGCAAAGGCTTTCATCAAGAGCTATGCGGCTGTCTGCTTGCAGGGACTTGTGGTGATTGTAATGTTCTACGCCTTTTCACAGGTTGCGGAACTACTGGGAGGAACGGATTCAATGGGAATAACAATAACGGCACTTGCTCTGGCATTGGGCGTTGCTAAAAGCGGACAATGGGCAAGGCAGGCTGTCGGTGCATAGCAAAGGATAATACTATGAAAATTCGCTACGAAGATATTTACCCCATTACGATGATTATTACAGGAACAATATCCATTATATAATCTGCAAAATCGTGGAATGGGTCAGCTGAAAGGAGCTTTTATGATGAAAAAGAGATGTGTTGTTGTAATGATTGCAGTAGGAATTGCTGTAATCACAGGCGGTATCTGTACGGCGGTATGTGTTATCTGCCGTAAGAGAAATAGAGCCTGAATAACTGTCAAAGGAGGGTATTCCGATGATGTTTGAGATTATTGTCGCTTTTATAATCATCGGCTTGGTAAGCGGTGTGTACCTTGCGTACACGCTGTCCAAGTTGGAAGAAAGGCAGACAACAAAGGATTGGGGGAATGATAGTTATGATTGAAATTCGTATTCCGAAAGAGATTAAAAACTACCGTGAAAAGCTGTTTTTCGGTTTAACGCTTCGGCAATGCATTTGTGCAGGCGTGGCACTCCTTATCTGTGTCCCACTATATATCTTTGGCAATAAATATTTGCCGCAGGAAGCGTTATCGTGGCTTGTAATTCTGATTGCCGCACCGCTTATGCTTGCAGGCTTTTTCCGCTACAATGATATGACCTTTGAACAGTTCGCTGTTGAGTTCATATATCACAATTTCACGTCGCAGAAGCGAGTATATTCCTACGAGCCGATTTTTATGGAGCTTCGCAACGAATACATATCGGACGAGCTTGCGGCTGAAATTGAAGAAAAGGAAAGCAAATCGGCATTAAAGAGATTCTTAAGAAAGGCAGGTATCAGACGTGGATAATTTTGTTTACGAAGATGAAATACTTGACGAAGACGGAGTTCCTGTTGAAATATATGCAGACGAACCCGAAACAACGACGAAGGTTTGGCAGACAACGGTGGCTGAAACGACCGCCAAAGCTGCGGAAGCACAAACAAAAAAGTCGGTTCCCGTATATTCAAGAACAGAATATCTTGCTCCCGAAACGGAGCTTACAACTATAACGGAGGTACATAGTGATGAGTTCACGCATACAGAAGAATTATCCTTGCAGGCAGAAACAGAGATGGCAGTTACAGCAGTTGCGGAAGTTCCCGAAGAATCAGAAGCCGAGGAAACAGAAGCAGCAGTATCGTCGGTTTTGTCGGAAACAGGGGTAAGCGAAACGGTAACGGAGGTTACAACTCTTGAAGCCCTTACCTCTGCGGAAACATCGGCAATTACCGTTGTTCCCGAAGCTGCCGAAAAAGCTCCTAATCAGAGCAACAGCATAGCGGCTTTCCTGCTTCTTGCAGGTGTGTTCGGTGCAGCAGTTGCGGCGGTTGTCTACTTTATGAAAAACAAAAAGAAGAAGTTGACCGATGATAGCGATATTTCACAGCTCTCTGCAAAGGAACGTGACGCAATCCGTCTTAACAAGCAGAAGCGTAAAAAGCCTAAAAAGAAGCGAACAAAGAATAAGCGTGTTGTACCGAAAACAACGCAGAAGACGCTCCCATATAAGCGTGTCTGCGACAAGTATCTTTTCAAGGTTGATGAAAATAAATTCAGCAAGACATACCGTTTTGAAGATGTGAATTACACTATCGCCAAGCAGGAGGAACAGGAAGCAATTTTCCTTGCATACTGTTCCGTTATCAATACCTTTGACACTTCCGCCGACATTCAGATTACGGTTCACAACAACCGTGTGAATAAAGAGAATTTCAATAAAATGGTTCTGCTCCGTCACAAGGGTGACAGCTTCGACCACTATATTGACGTTTACAATGATATGCTGGTTGAGAAGATGGAACAGGGACAGAACGGCATTATTCGTAACAAGTATCTGACCGTAACAGTTCAGGCGGCTGACATTGAAGCGGCGCAGGCAAAGTTTGTAACTATCGACTTGGAGCTTGCAAACGCTTTCAAGAAAATCGGTTCTATCATTACACCACTCACAAGTAATGAGAGAATAAATCTTCTCAAGGATATTTTCAGAAATGTTGATGAAAAAATACGTGAATTTAATGATAAAGACTTTAAGCGTCAGGCAGAAAGAGCGTACTGCTGTCCCGATTATTTTGAGTTCAAAAAGGATTACTTTATGTGGAATGACAAGTATGCCCGTACAATGTTCATCAAGGATATGCCTGCAAGTCTGAAGGATAATCTTCTTACAGATATTGCAAATACAAACCTTGATGTTATGGTGTCAGTGAACATTGCTCCCGTTGACCCTTACAAGGCTCTGAAAATCGTAAATCATCAGCTTACCTCTATGAGAGCGAATAAATTGCAGGCAGAGAAAAAGGCAATTCAGTCGGGATACACCTCCGATGTAATCAATGAAGATTTGAAGCACAGCCTTATTGAAGCCGAGGAACTTCTTGATGACCTCCGTTCCAAAAATCAGAAAATGTTCCTTAACAATGTAATCATTATGGTTACGGCAAAGGATTTTGACGAGCTTGAGAACAATACCGAAACTATTGAAGCGGTTGTGCGAAAGCATATCTGTTCCATATCAACGCTGAAATTTCAGCAGGAGAAGGGTCTGCAATCCGTTCTTCCTCTCGGTAATTGCACTCTCAACATTCGCAGAACCCTTACAACAGAAAGTACGGCGGTATTTCTTCCGTTTTCCGCAAAGGAGATAACCCAGCAGAACGGGATGTATTACGGTCTGAACGCACTTTCAAATAACATGATTATCTTCAACAGACTTATGCTGAAGAATCCCAATGGCTTCATTCTTGGCTCTCCCGGTTCCGGTAAGAGCTTTTCAGCGAAGCGAGAAATGCTTAACGTATTTCTTGCAACGGACGATGACATTATCATCATTGACCCTGAACGAGAATACACAAACCTTGTGGAAGCTCTGAACGGCGAAATCATCAATGTTTCACCTGCTTCAACAAACTTTATCAATCCGCTTGATATGTCAAAGGATTATTCCGATGATGAAAGTCCTCTCATTATGAAGTCCGACTTTATTCTTTCATTCTGTGAGTGCCTTGTAGGAAAACAGGGACTTACGGCAAAAGAAAAGACTATCATTGACCGCTGCCTTAATATCACCTATGCGGAATACTTGCAGGACTTCAACCCCGAAAGAATTCCTACTCTTATGGAATTTTACGATAATCTGAAAGCACAGCCTGAAAAGGAAGCACAGGGTCTTGCACTTTCCTTTGAGCTGTATATCAAGGGTAATCTGAATGTGTTTGCTCATAAGACCAATGTAAATACAACAAATCGTGTTGTTTCCTACGATATTAAAGACCTCGGCAAGCAGCTTAAAACGCTGGGTATGCTGATTGTTCTTGACTATGTATGGAACAGAATTACTATGAACCGTGCAAAGGGCAAGCGTACTTGGATTTACTTGGACGAAATTTATCTGCTCTTTGCAAATGAATACTCTGCAAACTTCCTCTTTGAACTTTACAAGAGAGCAAGAAAATGGGGCGGTGTTCCGACGGGTATCACACAGAACGTTGAGGACTTGCTAAAGTCTGAAACTGCCCGCTCAATGCTGTCAAATACGGACTTTGTTATGATGCTCAATCAGGCAACGTCAGACCGTATTCAGCTTGCGAAAATTCTGAACATTTCGGATAATCTTCTTGCCTATGTAACGAACAGTGAAAGCGGACACGGACTTATCTGTTGCGGCGGTTCTATTATTCCGTTCAAGGACAAGTTCCCGCATAATGAGCTGTACGACCTTATGACAACAAAGCTTGAAGAAGTACAGAAAGAGTAAAGGGGCGGTGTTATGACGGAATTAAAGACAGCTATCAATCGTTCCGATGGTGTGATTCCTTCACAGAACAAGGTTATGAATCACTACGCTGTTCAGCTTCAATCCGCTGTGGTTTCAACCGACCACAAGAAAGCGATACTCCGTGAAATGCAGTTGGAGCTGACAGCACAGCACTACCGCCGACCTGAACATCGTTCCGTAGCTTACGAGGTTACACACAGTTCCTCTGTAAAGCTGGAAATGAGTTCACAGCCGAGCCTTATACAGACGGGCGGACAGGTTTCCGCACCGTCTAGTAAAACGGCGGTTGATAATAGCTATATAAAGACGCAGAGAAGCACAGAATACATACGCACTTCAAGACTTACATATTCCGACAGCGTTAAGGAGGTTTTCAAGGTTTCGGAAAATCTTGAAGAAAAGATACTTGAAGCGAATAAGCTGTGGCGGAAAAAGGTCAAAGCCCGTGCTATCGGCATTAAACAGCGTGGACTTGAAAATCAGAAATACACAACAGCCGAAACGGACAGCGAGGGTTCGGAAGCTATTGAAATGGTCAAGACCGTTCAAAGTGCAGGCAGTACAGTTGTACAGACGGGCGGTATGCTGCGGACAGCCGTAAAAAGCACTTCAAACGGTATCGGCAGTATAAAGACTATGGTTAAAAACGGCGTGAAGCTGGGTTCAAGGAAGGATATTTCAAGAATAGTAACTTCGGCCAGAAGCGGGGTTGCGAACATAGCAAGAGATACAGGGCAACAGCTTCTAAAAACGCAGATTGACAAGTCGAAAATTACCGATACAGGAACGGAAACCATTAAGCAGGGTCTTACGGAACTGCGTTATGTTGACAATGCACGAAAAGCCGTTCTCAATACTGCCCGTACAATCGTTAAGGCTGGCTATGCTGTGAAGAATATGCCGAAGGATACTAAAGCTCAGGTTAAGCGAATCAGGAAAAACGCTGAACGAACTGCAAAAGTAGCTAAGAAAACGGCAGAGATTATTAAAAAGATTTTTACATCAAAAACGGGACTTATAATTCTCGGTGTCATAGCAGCATTATTGCTTATAATAATTATTCTGACCGGATTAGTTTCGGTTATCGTGGCTTTGGTGTCAAGTCTGTTTTCGTGGTTAAGTTCTCCTGAAACAGAGAAAAAGGACGAAATTGAAGTGCTGAATGACTACAAGGTTGCGATTGTCGAGTACGTTGAGGAAAGGCAGGAGGAAGTTGACGAAATTGTTGATGGTTTTGTCTGCGACAGAATTTCTTATCCGCCTTATTCTGAAATCAGCGAGCTTAATCAGTACGGTAACGATGAAATTATAGTAGACAAGCACAATGAAATTATCGCTATTCTTGCCGTTCTTCGATACCGTGAGCTGGGCGGAGAAACTACTGAAATTGAATTTAATTTCACGGGCGAGGAAATTCAAGCGGTTGTTGATAAATTCTTTACCTTTGAATATTACTACACATACGCTCATTGCAACGGCGGTAACTGTAAGAAGAAAGTTACAAGGACGGTGTATAACCAAGGCACTCCGAATGAGTATGTGGTTGTGACCACAACTTACTATTGTGACGTTGAACATCAATGGCTCAACGGTGAGGTTACAAATCACACTTTGGAGGAAGTGCTGGCTTCATATAACTTCAGCGATGAAGAAAAGAACCTGTACAATATGTACTTGGAACAGATAAATAAAATGTTGGGTGGTGGTTGATATGTTTGATTTTTTCAAGAAGATGAAAGACCGTGAGTTTGAAAAGGAATCTGACAAGCAGTTGGGCAAGCCGAAGAATGACAAGGTTTTTACTGTCATTCTCATAGTTTTCGGAGTGATTATTGCCGTCAGCCTTATAACAGGCATAGGCAATATCGGAAGCGGTTCGGCTCAGGATATGAATTTCGATTTTAGATTCAGCATTTCCGATGGTGTTATCCTTGGCGGTCTCACGCTGGCATATATAATCACCAAAATACGAAAGGGGCGGAAATAATGCTGGACAGAGAAACAAAATACACCAAAGAGCTTGCTAAATGCAGAGCGAATATCAAGAGAACCAAGGGACTGATTGATTATCACAAGAATATGCTTAAAACCTTTGAGAGCAAGGAAAACGAGCTTATGGCAAAGCTGGAGAGAGTAAAAATGTCCTCTCTCTGTGAGATAATCAATAAGGGCGGTTATGATATTGACGCTCTGCGTGAAGCAGTAAAAATAGGAGATTTTAGCGGCATTCTTTCAAAAGATGAAGCTGAACCCGATACACAGAATATTGAGGAAACAGCGGTAGAAAGAGCCGCTGTTGTTTCAAATACAGAGGAAAGGAAGAGTGATGAATGATAAGATATGTAAATATCGCAGATGATTTAAAAGAAGCTATGCTGAAATTCTGCATAGAGCAGTCCCCTTATGAGAGCGTTGAGGACATAAAAAAGCTGGTGGACTCAGCTTTTTCCACATTTGAGAAAATTCCTAAAAAGTGGTTCAGAATTACACCTGTTTATCGCTACATTTTTTATGTGGGAGATAATTACATCGATGAGATTTATCCCGACAGCGTTAAGGAAAATGGTGTTCTCATAGAAAGAGCCATATATCTTGATACATTTATTATTGGACACTATATTTGCGATTCGGGCGAGAGAATTAAGCGTGGATACGATATTTATTACGACCTCGACAAGCGTGAAATATCACTTGTTTATAGAATTGAAGTTATCAACAATGGAGTAAAGAATACATACAGAGTTGAAACGGATTTATTTGAGGATTTCGATGCGTGGGAGTTTATGTTTGATATAACGACCGATGTTTCGAATATTCTCAAACAGAATTTGATTATTCCTGCAGAGGTGTTGCTTAAAAAAGAAAAGGAGGCAGTTTAATATGTTCAGACTTATCATTTCAGAAAAGCCCTCGGTATCCGCTTCCATTGCCTACTGCATAGGAGCAACGGAAAAGGTATCTGAGGGTGATACATTCTACTGGCAGGGCAACGGCTACATTGTAACCAACGCTCTTGGACATCTGTTTGGTATCGGAATGCCCGAAGATTACGGCTGGGAAAGCTGGGAGCTTGAAACGCTTCCCCTTATTCCCAAGGAGTTCAAGCTGTTTCCGCTTAACGGTTACGGCGGTCAGATTAAGCTGCTTAAAAAGCTCATCAGTCGTGATGATGTGACGGAGATTATAAATGCTTGTGACGCAGGACGTGAGGGCGAATGTATTTTTCGTTACATATACAACTACTTTGGCTGTAAGAAGCCGACAAAACGTCTTTGGATTTCTTCACTTACCGATGAAAGTATCAAGCAGGGTATGAAGAACCTGCTTGATGGTAAGGAAAAGGACAACCTTTTTGCGGCAGGCTTCACAAGAGCAAAGGCTGACTGGATACTCGGTATGAGTCTTTCCCGTCTTTACAGCATTGTGAATGATGACAGCCACAAGGTTGGCAGAGTTAAAACCCCTGTCCTTAATATTGTGGCAAATCGTGATGAAGCGATTGCGGCATTTACAAAAAGACCGTTTTACAAGGTAGTCCTTGAAAACGGTGCTGAATGTGAAAATATTTTTGATACCGCAGAGCAGGCGGAAGTTGTAAGAGCAAAATGCAGTGGCAAGACTGCCGTTGTATCTTCCTCAAAGACGGAGCAGAAAAAGGAAAATCGTCCCTTGCTTCACAGTCTGACCTCCTTACAGCAGGAGGCAAACGATGTGTACGGAATGACAGCCGCCAATACGTTAAAGTCGGCACAGAGCCTTTATGAAAAGAAGCTCCTTACCTATCCTCGTACCGACAGTAATTATCTTTCTGACGATATGATACCGCTTGTTGAGAGTATCGTAAAGTGCCTTTCGGGATATGACGGTGAGCGTGTTCAGTGTTTACAGAAGCAGGGACTTGTGATTGATAAGCGTATCATTGACAACAGTAAGATTTTGGATCACCATGCTATTATTCCTACAAATCTCATCGGCAGGCTTGACGATGAGAAGCTGGACGATAACGAACAGCGTATCGTAAAGCTGGTAATCAATCGTTTCCTTTGTGCCGTTGACAAGCCGTACATCTACTCCGAAACAAAGTATGAATTTCTTGTTGAGGACGAGATTTTCAAGCTGACGGTTAAAACTCCGATTGAATGGGGTTGGAAGCAGTACAAGCTGTCAGAGCCTACCGAGCTTGATGACCATGCAGACAAGGTGCTTTCGGTACTCTATTCCGAAAACGCAACCTTTACCGCAGATAATATTGAGGTAAAGCAGGGCGAAACAAAGCCGCCGAAGCATTTTGCGGAAAGTACATTGCTTGCGGTTATGGAAAACATCGACCGTCTGGTTGATGATAAGGAGCTGAAAGGCTTTGTCAAGGAACGTGGACTCGGTACACCTGCAACAAGAGCTTCAATCATTGAAGAACTTATTGCCGCAGGGTATATCGAGCGTAAGAAGAAACAGCTTGTTTCAACAGATTATGGCAGAGCATTTGCTGCTTCTGTTCCCGATAATGTAAAATCGGCAGAGCTGACCGCACATTGGGAACAGGTGCTTTCCGATATTGAAAGCGGGAACGGCAATGCGGATATGCTGCTTGATGAAATCAAGAACAGCGTTTCCGAGATTATCGCTTACGAAAAGGGCAGAGGCAACCGTGTCAAGGTTACACAAAAGGTAAGCGTGGGTAATTGTCCTCGCTGTGGAAGTCCTGTTATCGAAAACAGTAAGGCCTTCAGTTGCTCCGCATGGCGTGACAAATGCGGTTTCTTCATTTATAAGCAGGATAAGCGTATCGGAAGAAGCTACAAGGCTGACGAGATTGCGGAACTGCTTTCAAATGGCAAGGTTACGCTGAAGAATTGCACCTCATTAAAGGAGAATAAGTACAGTGCGGTGTTCTCGCTGGAAGATACGGGCAAGTATGTGAACCTCAAGATGGAGGAGTTTGTGGGCGGTAAGAAAAGGCGTGGTGCATAAATAAAAATGCGGAAGCCTGAAAAGGCTTCCGTACAGAATATCATTAATTATATTTCTATGAGTTGTTCATTAGATTCTATGATTGCTGGATATCACATTGTTCAAACGACTCAATTTGGGGATTTTCACATAATTCAAGACCGTTCTGTTTTGCAATTACTATTGCAAAACCAGTATATGGGTCAAGCCAATCAGTAGAACAAATTTCAAGTTTCTTTTTGTCATCAGATTCTGAAAACACATATTGTTCTTTGTTGTCGAAAAGAGATTTTCTTTTAACTGTTAAATCATCTTGGCATATTAATGTAAACGAGAGTCCGTCATATGGTGTTAGGGAGGTCCAGTTAAAAAGTGTCCAGTGGTCAAATCCAATTTCCTCAATTTCGCTTTCAATAGTTAAATACTTGTATTTGGTTAATTCGTTTGGAATTTCAAAAGTATATTCTGTATATATGAAACCTCCTTTTGTTTGTTTTTGTTTACCAACATCTTCGTTGTCAATTTCAATATCATATATTCTATCTGAGGAAATGATACGACGTTTAAGTATTTTTCCGTTTTGGTCATCAAAAGTCAGTGTTAACGGTTCGTATTTGTCTTGAATTTTATATATTCTATATCGCATTGTACCAGTTATTATTACTTTATTCTCGGAATTGTATTTTGCTATTAGATTTATGCATAAATGCGATTTGAAGTTTGTAACAAACATCTTGGTGGATTCATCTATTTTCTTTAAAAAATATTCGTTTATGTTGGAATATTGTTCTAACTGGTTATTTGTTGGTTTTAAAATTAATGACAATGCGTTTGTTTTGTCATCCTTGGTTAACTTGCTCAAGAATTCCTTGGATACAACAATATTAGAAAGTAAATTTGAAATAAATTCTGTAAATTCTTTTGAGTTTTTAGAGAAATCAAATATTGATCCCATTACAAAAGCTATCCCCAACGTTTGTAAAAATGCACTAATAATAGGGAATACGATTTTTTGCCAACATTCTTCGATAGGGGTGACGATTGATACAATTATTGAAATAAGTATAGCTATAACGCCCCAAAATGTGTATTTGCTAAAGAAAAGTTTGTACCACTTATAAGTATCGTTGTTCTTGGAACGATTACCCTTAGAATTGTTGTCCTTGTTTTTCATAATATCCTCCAATTTATTGAGTTGTAATAACACTTTTGTATATTATATCACAATATTCGTCAAAAAGCAACAAATTCCAATTGAAAGGAGAAATTTTATTGAGCAGATTACAAACCGTCCGTGAAAACTGGACGGACATAACAACAAAGTTGCTTCGGGATAAACACGAGCTTGCACATTTTCTGCGTTTTTCCGCAAAGATGTATAAGCAGAGTTTTTCCGACGCAGTTCTCATATATCAGCAGAATCCCAATGCCACAAAGGTCGCAACTCTTGAAACTTGGAACAAGCTGGGCAGGCTTGTAAACAAGGGCGAACACAGTATTGCCGTATTCGGAGAGGACAGCAAATGCAAACACCTTTTCGATATTTCACAGACGAATGGTAAGCGTGTTCCTGAGCTTTGGAAGCTGACGGAGGATTTATCCGCCGACCTTACCGCTGTTATCAATGAAAAATACGGCAAGGATTGCAAGAACATTCAGGAAACTATTGCGGCTGTTGCTGTGGACAATATCAAAAGCCGCCTGCCCGATATGCAGTATGCGGTAGGGCAGATGAAGCTGTCTGAAAAAGATACAAAGGCATATCAGCAGTCGGTTGTTTCAGCGGTACGATTTGTAATCGCAAACCGCTGTGAGCTTGACAGCGATATGAAAATATCAGGCGGTATAAACCTTAATGCCGCAGATATGTTTAAAGACAGCCGTGACCTTATCCGCTTCTGCAATATCGTAAATCAATCGGCAAAGGACGCTCTCTTGGAAATGGAGCGAGAAATTGTAAATATTCTTAAACAAAGGAGAGAACGAAGCAATGACATACAGATTAAGTCCGACAGGACAGTATCTTCCCGAAATCCAGTACACACAGAACCCCAGAGAACAAGCACTTCTGAAAAAGCCGATAGGCAGGTGGGGCAGAATGTGGCAGGAGTGGGTGAAAACGGAGTATCCCACAGAGGTTCAGATATTCGTGATGGAGGGTCGCTGGAGCATAATTCCGAGGGAAATCGACAGCGAAGCGGAGAAACGCTTTCAGGAGCTGGACGAACAGTACAGACAGCAGAACCCCCGTCCGACAGCGTTCAGCGAGATACAGACTTGGGAGAAAACAAGAGTGCTGACGATAGAACACAGGATAATGAAGGAAATCGTGTTCAGACTCAGAATGTAGTAGTCCAAAAACTCATCGACAGATTTCTTCACGCTGACTTTAATCGCCGCCTTGACAGCTACGAAACGGCGGGTATAGTTTTTATGGACTATGCCGATACATCATTTGACCCTGTGCAGTTCTTTGACAGATTTCATTCCGACAGATTTTCCGATACGCAGGCAGAGGAGATCAGAAACATTATCAAAGCGGCAATGCAGAGCCGTGAATATGTTCCCGAACCTGTGAAAGAGGAAGAACCCGTTATCGTAAATAACGAGATTGTGGAAACAGCAGAGCTGCCGCCGCTTCTTGATGAAAACATCATAAACGGTATTCTGAAGCATGACCAGTTTTTCAAGGTCAAGCGTGATGAAATTGCAGAGTTCTTCAAGGAAAACGAGGATTACGATAAACGCTGTGAGTTTATTAAATCAGTTTTCCGTATGGAAGAATATACAGAGCTTGATGTAAATGATGTTCGTGCAGGCTACAAGGCAGAAGCTGACGGTCTTACCGTTTGGGAGGGCAGTTATCTTTCCCGTACAAAGGAGTCAAAGTTAAGCTGGGATTTGGTGCAGTGCTTTACCGCCGACCTTATCGACAAGGGTAAATATCTTGATGAAAAGCCGAAGTTTGCTGTTGAGACTGTCAAGCCGAGCAATGACCTGCATATCCGCAGTTTTTCCGAACAGGACGGACAGATATTTGCAGAGGTTATGCTGGGTGAAAAAAGCTCCGTTGTTCCCGTAAAGCGAACCGATGAGAATACCCCATATATCGAAATCGGCGGTAAACCTCATAAGCTGACGGATATTCAGAACTACGATTTGGAGCAGTTTGAGATATTCCGTTCTCCTGTTACTCACGATGTCAATGGCTATTACGCCGATGATTTGGCGGAGGGTGATACCGTTAAACTTGACGGAGAGCTGTGGACGGTAAAATCAGCGACTACATATTCCATTTCTCTTGTAAATGACAGCGGTGAGAAGAATATATATAATTCTCCCGAAAGCAAGTGGCAGGAAACTATTACAAAGGCAGGCTTTGAGTTTGTTCCCGAAAAGGCACTTGAAATTTCCGAGCCTGTTTTTGCTGAACCTGAACCTTTTTACACACAGGGAGAACAGCTCACATTTTTTGGAGAACCTGTTCCCATAGAGCAGACAGAAAAGAAAACAAGAGCAAAGCCTGTAAATATTGCGGTATCTCATACTGCGCCCACAACGGATATGATAAATCACGTCCTGCGTGGAGGAAGTGCCGAGCCGAGAAGCCTTGAAAGAATTGTAGCACAGTTCCAGAAGGGCAAGAGCGTAGCCGAAAAAGCTGAATTTCTCTGTAAGGAATTTGGTGGGAATGGCAGAGGATACAAGTACGCACCTCCCGATTTCAGCAGTTCCGCACTTGTGGCAAGCTGGACGGACAATACGGGAATTACAGTTGCTATCAGCAATACTGCATTTTCCGAAGGCAAAAATGCTCACCTTGAATGGAGTGAAGCCGCCGAGCGTATCAGTGAAATGCTTGAAAACGGCGAATACTGTTCGCAGGACGTTATTGACCGTGCGGCAGATAACGATATGAAGGATATTGCGGACAAGCTGTGGTATCTTCATCAGGACTGCGAGGTAGAATACTTCATTCCCGATGAAATGTTCAAGGGCGGTTTTCCCGACAGCACGGAAAGAATTAAGGCAAGCCTTACCGATTCCGCAAAATTGCAGAAATATATTGACGGACTTGAAGATTTAATCCGTCAGTACGAACAGGATAGAAACGTTCTGCGTTTCCATTTCCATAAGCCAAGAGGATTGCTTTCCCGTCTGAAAGATTTACAGCTTCCGAAGCGTGATTTTATCACAAAATCAGATTTCAACTATGAGCCGAAATTCTTTGTGACAGAGGACGAAAAGGACAAGCTGCTGACAGGCGGAAGCGGTGTGCAGTACGGCAAGTTCCGTATCGAAAAGTTTTTCAAGGAGGAGCATACCGAAAAAGAAAAGATTGCATTTCTGAAAAACGAATACGGCACAGGCGGACAGGGACGGTCAGGTTTCAACGAATGGCACGACGCAAAGGGTATCAGCTACAAGAAAGGTTCAATGTCAACCCCCGATTGTGAAACGTTCCTGAAATGGAACGAGGTTTCACAGCGTATCGACAGGCTTATTGCGAGGGGCGATATGTCACACAAAAGGATATTGATGAGCGTATCAAGGACGCAAAGCGGACTTTGAAATATAAGACTCCCGATGATGATTATGACAGGGCGATGATTGAACAGGCTAAAAAGGTTCTTGAGGAATACGGGGTTTCTCCCGACGAAGAACCGAGGCAATCACCCCTTGAAAAAATCATTGCAAAAGCGGAAGCAGAGGGTATTCCCGTAGAGATTACAGACGAGCCTGCAAAGGAACGTGCTGTATTTATGGATAACCGTGATGAAACATATATCGAGGTTCAGCAGACCGAGGGCGGTGTGGAGTACACAATTTATGCTCCCGACCTTACTCCCGTTGACGGTGGTGAATGGGAAATGGAGGAGGCAATGGAGCTTGACGAAGCTGCCGCCGCACTCTTGCAGACTTCAACCTATGCTCTTACCGAAATTTCCGATTACGATAGATTTATTGAAATTGCAGACAGAAATACAGAGCTTGATGTTCCTGCCGAGCTTGCAAAGCTTAAAAATGAGGCTTTTTCTGCACCTGTGCAGAAAGTCAAAGATCCAACGCAGGAACAGCAGACGGATACTCCAACAGTAAATGATCCCGAAAAGATAACTGCTATAAAAAACGAGCCGAAAAGCGGTGTTCCGTACACCTACCATTTCAATGTCAATGATGTTGTGACTGGCGGTGCAAAATCAAAGTTCAAGGCGAATGTTGAAGCAATACAGGTGTTGCAGAAAATTGAAGCCGAGAATCGCTACGCAACTCCCGAAGAACAGTCGATTATGGCAAAGTATGTAGGCTGGGGTGGTATTCCGCAGGCATTTACAACAGACAGAGCCGCCGAAAGTTTAGGCGGTAATTTAGGTGAAGCCGCACCAAACGGCTGGGAAACTGAGCAGAAACAGCTCCGTGAGCTTCTCACACCCGAAGAATACAAGGCAGCGAGAGCTTCAACACTCACAAGTTTTTACACACCTCCGGTCGTTACCGACGGTGTGTATCAGGCGCTCTCGCAGTTCGGTTTTGAAGGCGGTAATGTTCTTGAACCGAGTATGGGCGTAGGCAATTTCTTCTCTAAAATGCCTGAAAATATGCGTGACAATTCCCGTCTTTACGGTGTAGAACTGGACAGCATTTCGGGCAGAATCGCACAGCAGCTCTATCCAAAGGAGCGTATTCAGATTAAAGGCTTTGAGCAGACCTCTTTCAATAACAACAGCTTTGATGTTGTTGTGGGTAATATTCCTTTCGGAGATTACCGTGTCAGCGATAAAGCCTACGATAAGCTGGGTTTCAAGATACACGATTACTTTGCCGCGAAGTCTGTGGACAAGGTAAAGCCTGGCGGTGTCGTTGCACTTGTCACAAGCAAGTTCACTATGGACAAGTTGAATGAAAAGGCAAGACGATACCTTGCTGAACGCTGTGACTTGCTTGGAGCAGTCAGACTTCCGAATACTGCTTTTAAGCAGAACGCAGGAACAGAGGTCACTACGGATATTATCTTTTTAAAGAAAAGAGAAACAATGACAGTTGAGGTTCCCGATTGGGTTCATATGAGTGAAACGGCGGACGGTATCCCTTGCAATCAATATTTCGTGGATAATCCCGATATGGTGCTTGGTACTATGGCTTGGGACGAGCGAATGAAGGGAAAATACGGCGATGACAGCAGAGTGACAACCTGTGTTGCCGATGAAAGTATTCCGCTTTCGGAACAGCTCAAGGCGGCTATTGCAAAAATCGAGGCAGCATTGAAACTGTCAGAGCCGAAGAAAAACAGCGTGATGAAGCCGACATTATCCCTGCCGACCCGTCGGTGCGAAATTTCACACATACCGTTGTTGACGGAAAATTGTATTTTCGTGAAAACGAGATTATGACGCAGGTAGCCGAAACGGGCAAGACCCTTGACAGAATGATGGGTATGCACAAAATACGTCAGGCGGCTATGGCAGTAATCGACGCGCAGGCGGCAGGTTGTTCCGATGAGGAACTGAAAGCACTCCAAACAGAGCTTAATGCCGTATATGACAAGTTCAGAAAGGCTTATGGAAATATAACGGACAGCGCAAATGAACGCTGTTTCAGACAGGACGATGATTTCAATACCCTTGCGGCACTTGAAATTGTTGACACAGAGAAAAAGACAGTTGAAAAAGCGGAGATTTTCTCAAAGCGTACCATTCAGCCCGAAGTTACTGTAACAAAGGTCGATACACCGCAGGAAGCATTGCAGGTATCCCTTGACCGCACAGGCAGAGTGGATATTGCATATATGTCACAGCTTGTAGGCTGTGAGCCTGAAAAGCTGATTGCTGATTTAGGCAATGACATTTTCAGAAATCCCGCCGCAATAAAGGAAGATGAACCGCTGTCGGGATATGAGGAGGCTTCCGAATATCTTTCGGGCAATGTCAGAGAAAAGCTGAAAATTGCAAGAGAATATGCAAAGCATATCGACAGCGGTTTTGAAAAGAATGTTGCGGCTCTTGAAAAGGTTATCCCGAAAAACCTTGAAGCAAGTGAAATTTCCGTCCGTATCGGTGTAATCCTGTATAATAAAACTTGACACATACAAAACAATCAAAGTATAATAAAAACAAAGGAGTGTGTCATCAATGGGAACAGGAAAACAATATGATGAAGAGTTTAAAAAGCAGGCAATAAAGCTCGCAAAGGAGATTGGCACCAAGGCAGCAGCAGATGAGCTGTGCATCCCCAAAGGGACGCTGGG
>NZ_QTYG01000036.1:0-28520 GCF_003462045.1 Ruminococcus sp. AM31-15AC
AGCGTCCCTTTGGGGATGCACAGCTCATCTGCTGCTGCCTTGGTGCCAATCTCCTTTGCGAGCTTTATTGCCTGCTTTTTAAACTCTTCATCATATTGTTTTCCTGTTCCCATTGATGACACACTCCTTTGTTTTTATTATACTTTGATTGTTTTTTATGTGTCAAGTTTTATTATACAGGATTAAAAGGAGATTTACTATGACACAGGAAAGAAAAAATGCAATCGTTGATGACATTATGGCACTTCTCATTCAGCTTACTGATGAGGAGACAATACAGGAAACAAGCCGTAAAAAGCCTGTTGAGATGCTTACGATCAAAGAATGTACTCAAGCGGTAAAGGGACTAAGCGAACACACTGTTCGTCAACTGGTGGCACAGAACAAGGTCAAATACATTCGTACAGGTCAGGGCAAACGTGGCAAAATCCTCATTAATAAGGAAGAGCTTCTCAAAGTTTTTGAAGTCTGATGAACTGTTTTAAAGAAATAAGAAATCGTCTTGAAATACGGACAGTTGCAGAACGTTACGGAATTGAAATCAAGCGTAATAACACTTGTCTCTGCCCATTTCATGACGATCACCACCCCTCTGCACACATATATCCCAATGCGTTCCATTGCTTCACCTGTAATGTGCATTATGACATTTTAGGTTTTGTTATGGCACTTTTTGATCTGTCGACTCTTGATGCAGCAAGAAAGCTGAACGATGATTTTCAGCTGGGTATTGCATTTGGCAGACAGAAAACTTCCTATAAACCAGCTTACAACGAAAGTGCTGAACTTCGTGAGATACGCCGTAAAAAACGTGAACGCTTTGAAAAATGGGAACATGAAGCGTGGCAGACGATTCACGATTATCTATGGTTCATGCGTGACTGGTTTGAGAAATACAAGCCGTCACCTGATGATACATATATAGATGATCGTTTTCACATTGCGAATGTTGAATATCGTCATGCAGAAGAATTCTCAATCGACTGGATTCAGCAGTTTTCAAATGAAGAAAAGGTTGAATGGAAGTGGGTAGTTGATAAGATGAGAAGATTTCTTGATGAACATAAAGAGGAAGAAAAACCACAAAGTACAGAAAGTGCAGGGACATATATTGAGATTTCAAGGACAAAATCACCAGACAGTATTCCTGTTAATTGGTGATAATCACAAGAAAGTACAGGAAACCCACAAAGTCCAAGGACAAAAACTATAACATTTCAGGAGGTAACAGACAGCACTATGGCTGCAATCGATAAACGTGGAAACACATTCAGAATCAGAGTTTTCGTTGGCACTGATGCGAATGGCAAGAAGATTATGAAGTCCACAACATTCACTCCGCCGACATATACAACACCGAAAAGGGCTGAGAAACTTGCTCAGGAGTTCGCCTTTGAATTTGAACGTCAATGTAAAGGATATATTAGTTTCAATGAAAATATGAGATTTTCAGAGCTTGCAGATTGGTATTTCACCAACTTTGCACCGGTAGAATTAAAAGCATCGACTGTTTACACTTATACCGGACAGTATAAGAAGCATATCAAACCTGTTCTAGGCAACATGAAATTAAAAGATATTACAACGCCAAAACTGACACAGGTAATGCAGTCATACAATTTAAATCCTGCGACTGTCAGAAAATTGTATGTCATTATTCAGTCTATTTTCAAACGTGGTATGGAACAAGGATTTCTGCGTGATAACCCTTGCCATAACGTCATTCTTCCAAAGAATAAGGAACAGCACAAAGTTATGGCTCTTACAGAAGATGAACTAAAACACTTTGTGAAAATGCTTGATGAGAAGCCATGCGATGAAGATGTTAAGCGTATCATCAGAGTGCTGCTTTATACAGGAATGCGTTCGGGAGAGTGCTTTGCACTACGCTGGGAAGATGTTGACTTTGAGAATATGTCAATTTCAATCAAGCATACGCTGAATGACATAGGCGGAAAGCATGAATTGACACCGCCAAAAACGAAAAAGAGTATCCGAACAATCGGTATGAGTAAAACTGTTGCTAATATATTTCAAGAACAGAAAAAATACACCAATGATCTGAGAATTGCTCTTGGTGATAATTATGCACATCCAGAAATGGTATTTCCATCAGCAAACGGCAATTATCGTGACAGAAGTTCTGTTTTGACTTCGCTGAAACGCTTTACCAAAGGCACAGAATTCGAGCATATGACGTTACACAAGTTAAGACATTGCAATGCTACCATGCTTTTGAATATGGGCGTAGATCTCAAAATTATCAGTGACCATTTAGGACATTGCGACATCAATGTCACAGCTGATATTTATGCTGATGTGCTTAGCAGTACACGAAAAGTGTTGGCAGATTCTATTGAGAAAAAGCTAACTGAATAAAGAACAGAAATTATAGCAACATAAAAAAATCGCTCTGCAAAACACAGAGCGATTTTAAAATACTTTTTAGTTGTCCAGAAGTTGTCCAAATAGACTTCTGAAACAAAAGAAATAACGCAATATCGATAAAAAATCGATGTTTCCTTATCTCTTGGAGAACTGTGGAGCACGTCTTGCGGCTTTGAGACCGTACTTCTTTCTTTCCTTCATTCTTGGGTCACGAGTGAGGAAGCCTTCCTTCTTGAGGAGAGGTCTGAACTCATCGCTAGCCTGAAGAAGAGCTCTTGAAAGACCGTGTCTGATTGCACCAGCCTGACCTGTTACTCCACCGCCTGTTACTGTGCAAACGATATCGTACTTATCCATTGTATCTGTTACAGCAAATGGCTGACGAACGATGAGCTTGAGTGTCTCAAGACCGAAGTAATCGTCAATGTCTCTGCCGTTGATTGTGATCTTACCTGTACCCTCGTAAACACGAACACGGGCAACAGAATGTTTTCTTCTACCTGTGCCATAGAAATATGGCTGCTTTGATTCGTACATCTAAATTGCTCCTTCCTTACAGTTCGTATTTAACAGGCTTCTGAGCAGCATTGTTATGCTCAGCACCCTTGTATACTCTGAGTCTCTTTGCAGCAGCTCTGCCAAGTGTGTTGTTAGGGAGCATACCCTCAACAGCAATTGTCATAGCTCTGTCTGACTGATTAGCCATCATATCTGAATACTTGATCTCCTTAAGACCACCGATCCAGCCTGTGTGCCACTTGTAAGACTTCTGATCAAGCTTCTTGCCTGTGAGAACAGCCTTATCTGTGTTGATGATGATTACATGGTCGCCGCAGTCAGCGTGTGGTGCGTAAGTTGGCTTGTGCTTGCCACGAAGAATGTGAGCAGCCTTAGCAGCAACTCTACCGAGTGACTGACCTTCAGCGTCGAGAATATACCATGTGCGAGTAATGTCGCCTGCTTTTGGCATATAAGTTGACATATTATTTCCTCCATTCAGAATTTTAAAAAGTCTGTTCACAGCCGCATTTTCGCCCTGTGAACTCACAACGTTGTCTATTATACAACAGCTTTTCACGATTGTCAATAGTCAAAACGTCGAATTTTTAATTTATATCCCTCATTCTCTTTAATTCTCTTCGTTTTGCTCCATTTCTCTCGATTTCTCACAATTCATTTCACTTTTGCCTTTTGCACTAATATACGCAGTAATATGACGTAAACTAAAGATAATCATAGCATAAGCAACGTATATTCAATATTTATCTTTTCACGTTAGAATATGTGCTTATATGTCTGTATTTGCATTTTCAGTATATGCTTTTCTTCTGCACCAAAATCCTGCAAACCGTCTGCTTTACTGTATTTTCAGCTTTATTCATCATCAAAAGAGAAGATATCCTCTACAGATACACCAAATACCTTTGCAATATCCATTGCAAGCTTTAGGGACGGATTGTATTGTCCTTTTTCAAGACGTATGATAGTTTCACGTCTGACGCCCACTTTTTCGGCAAGGTCACCCTGCTTCATGTCAAGCTTGGCACGATATTCCTTGAGTTTTGTTTTTAGCTCCGGCATTACTCGTCCTCCTCATCGGTGCTGAGTTTGCCCTCATGGTGGAGGAAAAATCCGCTTTCAAGGGTCATATAACTGAACCAAAATATAAACCATACCTGATACAGTCTGTCGCTGTTTATCTTTATGGTTATACTTCCGTCCCAGAACATTGATATAAAGATCGCCACTGCTAATATTATCAAGAACATTTTTGTGATACTTTGATGTGCCTTGAGCATATTTTCTTTTGCCATTTCGTCCTCTTTGTCAACTTCCTGACAGCTTGCATACAGCCATATTACTGCAAATAAAGCCGTCATGGCAGCCAACACAACGAATATCACCGTCGCCCAAGTTGTATTATCAAGCTTGTAATGCTCCACCGTGTTTTCAAATATCTCTGTGACAAGTATTGCAATTCCTGTTACCATACGCTTTTTGTGATATTCTCTCAGAGTTATCTTTTTCTTTTCTTTTTTCGCTTTCATTTTTATCCCTCTAGTTCTCATCATCATCGAACTTACTTTCAAAATACAGCCCTATAAAATTGTACACCACATAGCAAAACCATATCAAGCCTGTTATAACATATTCGTTTAGTGTGACCTTAAATCTTCCTAAAATATCGGAAAACAAAGTCATAACTGAAATAAATAGGCAGGCAATCGTGAATAGGAACGTTATAAAAGTCTGATTGACCTTTGCTGTTGTCTGCTGAGTAAGCTCGTCATTTGTATCTCTTTTGCCGGCCGTGGATATCATCTTTGTTATGCATATGGCGATCAGCGCAAGCGTTCCCAAAGAAATGATAAGGTTTATCACATTGGTAAATGTGTGCCCTTTCTTTATCGCAGGCAGCACCTTTTCCATAATCCAATAGAATATCCACATCGCTCCACCCAGCGTGCCCAAAATACCCATCTGTCTGTAATACTTTTTGTATGATATTTTGTCTGTTTTTATCTCCGTTTTGTCATTCATTTCTACATCTTCTTTCATTTGTGATTTAAACAGCTGCATATACAAGGTGATTTATTTATCACCTTATGTGACAATAATATCACTTTTACCTTGCAAAGTCAATAGAAAAGTGACAAATTTATCACCTTTGTGCATATACACAAATCGTGCCATATCTGCTAGTACACATTTATGTACACTGACAACAAAAAGAGCGGAACAAAGTCCGCTCATGAAATTATTCTGTTTGTGAATTTGAACTTTCTTCATTGCTGCTGTCGGTGTCGCTTTTATCTTCTGTGAATATCTCTTTGCATACAGCACTAAATTCATCGTCACGGAGTGATACTTTATTTTTTATCACGTCTGAAATGGTGAATTTTCTGTAGGTGAAGCCGTCATATACTATTAAAAAAGAAATAGTGTAGTTATCAGAGCCATGTTTGCCTTTTACTGTCACTGTGTAGTTGTGACCGTTCTTTGTGCAATCCCACTTTGCGTCCTCACCCAGATAAGAAGCTATGCACTCACCGATTATATTTGATGAATTTCCCGAAAAGTTGTCAAGACTCTGTACATAACTGTTCTGTGCAGATACGAGCATATAGTCGTTGTCTATTTTTATGCTCTGCGTAAAACCATTCATGAACAGTGCAGCGATAATGAAAAATCCACACATTATTGCTTTATAAAGCTCTCTGCCGCAAAGCTTTTCACGCTTATAAACATAAAAAGGCGTTAGCCATACCCATTTGAAAAGGTGTGCAGCATCAATGCCATGCTTTATAAGCTGTTTGCAATCTGCAATGGAACAGCCTATCATGAACAGCGGAACAAGTATCCACAGGAACGCTCCTGCAGTGGCGGAGTTTGCATAGTTTTCAAGAAACAAGCCAATAAGCGGAACAAAGCATATGAACCATATCAGCCCATTGTTAAGGGACATTGCTTTGGCAGAGTTTGAGTTGCTTTCGGTCTGCGGTGCATTTATCGTAATATCCATTTTGTCCTCCGATTTTTTTAAGCTACTTATATTATATAATATTTTTTCAAATAATCAATAGCCTATGTTTTTGTTTATTAGTAACAAAACAAATGTTCGGCTTTGCTCTGAAAAATGTTTAATTAATGTATTTACAAAATCGTTGACTTTGTGTTATAATATAATTTGTATGTGAAAAATTCTTCAGATCCGTAAGAAAGGAAATGAGAAATGGCAAATAAAAAGGAATATACAAATGAAGATATAGTATCCCTTAAGGGGGAGGACAGAGTAAGAAAGCGTCCTGCGGTAATATTCGGCTCTGACGGACTTGAGGGCTGTAAACATTCTGTTTTTGAAATTCTTTCAAACTCTATAGACGAGGCTCGTGATGGTCATGGCGATAAGATAATCGTTACAAAGTACAATGACGATTCTATCGAGGTGGAAGACTTCGGACGTGGTTGTCCTGTTGACTATAACCAGCGTGAGAAAAAATATAACTGGGAGCTTGTTTACTGCGAGCTTTATGCAGGTGGCAAGTATAATAATAACGGCGGAGATAACTATGAATATTCGTTGGGTCTTAACGGACTAGGTGCTTGTGCGACGCAGTATTCATCTGAGTTTATGGACGTCGAGGTTTTCCGTGACGGATATAAGTATGACCTGCATTTTGAAAAAGGAAGAAACGTCGGCGGTCTTAAAAAGGAAGAAACAAAGCAGAAAAAGACAGGTACAAAGACACATTGGCGACCTGACCTTGAAGTTTTCACTGATATAAAAATTGAGAACGAATATTTTGAGGACGTTCTGAAAAAGCAGGCAGTAGTAAACCCTAATATCACATTTATCCTGCGTATACAGCGTGAGAACAATTCTTTTGAAGAAAAGACGTTCTATTATGAGAATGGTATCGCCGATTATGTTGCAGAGATAGCAGGTGAAAAGCCTCTGACCTCGGTGCAGTTTTTCACAGGCGACCGCAAGGGTCGTGACCGTGAGGACAAGGACGATTACAAGGTAAAGCTTTCTGTGGCGTTCACTTTCTCTAATCAGGTAAAATGTCTTGAATATTATCACAATTCAAGCTTTCTGGAACATGGCGGCTCACCGGAAGACGCTGTAAAGAGTGCTTTCACATCTCAGATAAATGCTTATCTCAAAAGCAACAATAAGTATCTGAAAAACGAGAAGCCTATTACTTTTCAGGATATCGAGGATTGCTTGGTGCTTGTTTCAAGTTCGTTTTCTACACAGACTTCATATGCCAATCAGACAAAGAAAGCTATCACGAACAAGTTTATCAAGGAGTGCATGACAGAGTTCTTGAAGCACAATCTCGAGATATACTTTATTGAAAATCCTGACGAAGCGGTGAAGATAGCAGAGCAGGTTCTTGTAAACAAGAGAAGCCGTGAAAAGGCTGAGAAGTCGAGAATAGACCTGAAGAAAAAGCTTGCAGGCTCTATTGACCTTTCAAATCAGGTGCAGAAATTCGTTGACTGCCGTTCAAAAGATCTTTCACAGCGTGAGCTTTATATAGTGGAGGGCGACTCGGCGCTCGGTTCTGTAAAAATGGCAAGAAATGCAGAGTTTCAGGCTGTTATCCCTGTAAGAGGAAAGATACTCAACTGTTTGAAAGCTGACTATGATAAGATTTTCAAGAACGAGATAATCACAGATCTTATAAAAGTCATAGGCTGCGGAGTTGAGGTCAAGACGGGCAAGAACAAGGAGATATCTATGTTCAATCTTGACAACCTACGTTGGAACAAGATAGTTATCTGTACTGATGCCGATGTTGACGGCTTCCATATCAGAACGCTTATACTCACAATGCTTTACAGACTTGTGCCGACCCTTATTGAAAAAGGATATGTTTATATTGCGGAGTCACCGCTCTTTGAGATAACGACTTCCGACAAAACTTACTTTGCATATGACGAGAACGAAAAGACAAAGATACTCAAAATGATAGGCAATAAAAAGTTTGATATCCAGCGTTCAAAAGGTCTTGGCGAGAACGAGGCGGAGATGATGAGCCTTACGACAATGGACCCTGCCACAAGACGTCTTATAAAGATAGAGCCTGACGATATCGAGCAGACACAGTGGATGTTCGATATGCTCCTTGGTGACGACTTGCAGGGCAGAAAAGATTTCATCACCAATAATGGTGTTGATTATCTGGATATGGCAGATATTTCATAAGCTGTTTGAGGGGAGAGCATTATGGACGCAATTTTTATATGGTCGTCTGCGCTTGTGATATGTGTTGGACTTCCATTGTTTTTCACAGTAATAAATGTTATAAGGCTTTTTGAGAATGCACCTAAAGAATTGGACAGACCACTGTTTGATGTGCTGACGGTGGTAATCGGTTCGCTGCTGTCTGTTTTTGACCTTGACGGGTTAGGTCTTGGCGTTGAATATGATGTTCCTCTAACTGTTCATGGGGAATTTCATACACCCATAGCAGGGGAGTATAGGTTTAGTTTTTTCTTCCTGTTTTTTATAGCAATGGTGTGCATTGTACTGTTGAGTGTTATAACAAAGAGAAAACCGCCGTTGTTTGCGGCTATGCTCATTGCAGGGGTGTATATGGGCAATGTGCTTGATATACTGCTGGTGATACAGCTTTTGAAGAATATGGATAACTTTTTCACGGTGATGATGTTGGTTTTTCCAATGAATTATATGCTTATGTCCGTAAGGCTCATTCGCCGTGAAATAAAGGCGCAGACGGGATATCTCAGCAATTCGGCGGAGAAAAGCGGCTTTATGGGCTGGCTTAATAAGCTTCTCACAAAAAGCCTTGGTTGGTATCTTATCAGCTTTGTGGCAATGATACCGCTCCTTGCGGTGATGCTTTTGATACTTGTTTTATTTGGACAGCGCCCTGACAGCATAGTAAAGGCTTTCACGGAAACAGCCGATTGGACATTTTCTCAGCAGATACCTCCGCCGCCTGATTACTCCCAAGGGCATTATCTTTGCACAGTTGCGGCAGGGGGACACGCTAAGCTTGTCAAACCTCAGCGAATGGGTCTGCGGCGTGGGGATAAGATAGTTGTGAACAGACAGCTTTGTGTTGCAAACGCATTTGAAGAGCTTATACAGGATAAGCTTCCACGTTTTCACAAATGTGTGAGAAGCTTTTACGATAAACACGGATATCCCATTTCACAGCATATATCGACGAAATTGCGTGCTGATGTGGTCTATATCCTTATGAAACCACTTGAATTTATTTTTATTGCGGTGCTGTATATGTTTGACGCCGATCCCGAAAGCAGGATCGCTATGCAGTATACAGGCAAAAAGTGCACCGACCTTACGAACTTTATGAAAGGATAGATTTTATGGCAAGAAAAAAGGCAGAGCCTAAAAAGACTGCTAAACCAAATAACAACGCATATATCGAGGGTGCAGGACTTGTTGCAGACGAAAAGATAACAATGTCTCTTGAAAAGAACTATATGCCATATGCCATGAGCGTTTTGGTATCAAGAGCGTTCCCTGAGATAGACGGCTTTAAGCCCTCACACAGAAAACTGCTTTATACCATGTATAAAATGGGACTTTTAAATGGAAAGCTCACAAAGTCTGCCAATATCGTTGGTGCGACCATGAGGCTCAATCCTCACGGCGACGGCGCTATATATGAAACCATGGTAAGACTTTCACAGGGCAATGAAGCACTTTTGCACCCATATGTAATGAGTAAGGGTAACTTCGGTAAGGCATATTCAAGAGATATGGCTTATGCTGCCTCTCGATACACTGAGGCAAAGCTCATGCCTATCTGTCAGGAGCTTTTCGGAGATATAGACAAGGACACTGTTGATTTTGTTCCTAACTATGATAACACCACCACAGAGCCGACCTTGCTTCCTGCTACTTACCCGTCAATACTTGTTAATGCAAACGTTGGTATAGGCGTTTCTATGGCTTCGTCAGTTTGTCCGTTCAATCTCAGCGAGGTTTGCGAGACAACTATCGGACTTATGAAAAATCCTGATTTCAACGCTCTTGAAACGCTGAAAGGACCTGACTTTCCGGGCGGTGCTTCACTTCTCTATGATGAGGAGGAGCTTGATAAGATATACCGCACAGGAAAAGGCTCTGTTAAGCTGAGAGCAAAATATCAGTATGACAAGGAGTCAAGGTGTCTTGAGATCGTTGAGATACCTGCCACTACCACAGTTGAAGCAATAATCGAGAAGATAATTGCTCTCGTTAAGGCAGGCAAGATAAGAGAGGTATCATATATCCGTGATGAAACGGACATTAACGGTCTGAAAATAGGTATAGATATCAAAAAGGGCGTAGACCCTGACAAGCTTATGCAAAAGCTTTATAAGCTGACGCCGCTTCAGGACTCGTATTCATGCAATTTCTATATACTTGTTCACGGCTATCCAAGAATAATGGGCGTTTATGATATAATTAAAGAATGGGTAGCGTTCAGAATGGATTGCGTTCGACGCAGAACAAGCTTTGACCTTGCAAAGAAGAAAGACAAGCTTCACCTTCTGAAAGGTCTTGGAAAGATACTCCTTGATATAGACAAGGCTATAAAAATAATCAGGGAGACAGAGGAAGAAACAGAGGTCGTTCCTAACCTTATGGTTGGATTCGGCATTGATGAGATACAGGCTGATTATGTGGCTGAAATAAAGCTCAGACACCTTAACCGTGAGTATATCCTCAAAAGAACTGCCGAAACTGAGGATCTTGAAAAAGCTATTGCAGAGCTTGAAGATATTCTTGGAAGCGACAGAAAAATAAAGAATATCATCATTTCCGAATTAAAGGAAGTTTCAAAGAAGTATGGTCAGCCAAGAAAAACTCAGTTCTATTATAAGACTGATATCGAGGAGATAGACATAGAGGACGATATCCCTGACTACGCCTGCAAGCTTTTCCTATCTCAAAGCGGTTATTTCAAGAAATGTACTCCGCAATCACTGAGAATGGCAAGCGAGCAGAAGTATAAAGAGGGCGACGGTCCGCTTCAGGAAATGGAAAGCACCAACAAAACGGAGCTTCTGTTCTTCTCAGACAAGGCGGCTGTGTATAAGACCAAGGTATCGCAGTTTGCCGACACAAAGGCAAGTTCTCTTGGCGACTATATTCCTGCAAAGCTTGGTTTTGATGACGGTGAGGGCGTTGTGTCCATGGTGAATACTGTAGATTATTCGGGCTATATGATATTCTGTTTTGAAAACGGAAAGGTGGCAAAAGTGCCGCTCAATGCCTATGAAACAAAGACCAACAGAAAGAAGCTTGCCAATGCTTATTCTGCAAAGGCTAAGCTTGTGGGAATGTTCTTTGTGCAGGATAACGCTGAGATAATGCTTCGCACAACTAACGGAAGAGCAATGATATTTGATACTGCACTTCTTATGCCTAAGTCCACGAGAGATACTATAGGTGTTCAGGTCATGACACTTAAAGCGAAGAATGCAGTTGTTGATAAGGCATTTATCGTTGACGATGAGACAGCAGCAGGCCTTTCAAAATATCGCAGCAAAACGATACCTGTTGCAGGCTGTTTTGCAAAGGATATCGAAGACCCTGACCAGATGCACTTCTGATATACGTTTTTTACAGCGGATAGACTTCTGTCCGCTGTTTTTCGTTTGTTGACTTTTTACAGAGATTATGGTATACTTGTTTTGAAAAAGTGTGCAAATGCACGGATGTTGCAAAAGGGAGTTGTTTTTATGGAGTGTCCTAAATGCCACAAGTCAGTTGACGATGATGACATTTTCTGTCCTAACTGTGACACAAGATTAAGACCAGACAAAAATACATCTATCATGAAGCGTTTCAAAAAGCAGAATAAACCGCTAAATGTGGAAATAGTGGGTGAGAAAAAACATAAATTGTCTGAAAGCAAGCTCAAGCTTATTCTTATAACGGTGGCGGTAGTGCTTCTTGTGGTGCTTGTCGTCCTTATCGTTGTAAATATTATAAGCGGAAAGGGTGAAAACACCGCTGAGAGTATTTCTGAATATATCGGCGTAGATGTTGCAAAGGCTCAGAAAAAGCTTGATATGCACTTTAAGGACGAATCGGCTTTTCAGGGAGTGAACAATGCACTGAATTTTGATTATATCATTGAGTCTGATGACAGTGTTAATGTTGATGGCATAAATTATCCTGAATGGGCGGCGCTTGTTACTGTTGATGATGAAGAACGTATGCAAACCGTAAAATATTCAAATTTCAAGGTGCTTAAAAACAATGCAAACGGTGAAAAAAAGAGTAAAGCTATCAACCTTGATAAGTTTGAACAAGGTGCAAAGTGGAGTGGCTTGTCAGATGCCATAGACCTTGAATATTACGGCATCGTATGGTCAAAAGACACTAAAAATTATATATACCGCTATTGGTATGAGAATGACGCAGGCGATGATCAGCTGTGGTGCTTAATGTAACGTTCGATACGGATAATAAGTATCTGTATTATTCTTCTACGCTTATTTATCCTGAGTATCTGTAAAAGGGTCATAATGTTACAAAAGAAATACAAATTGTTGCGTAAATTCTACAATTTCACAAAAAAACTTGACTTATGCTCGGTTTGTTGCTAATATAAATTGATGAATAACGTAAAAAGGAGGTTCGGTATGGATCCTAGTACTAAATTATGTATGGGCTGTATGAACGAACTTGGTTCTGACGGTCGCTGTCATTATTGTAACTATACCGACGATATCCCGCATTTACAGGCTTATCTTGCACCGAGAACAGTGCTTGACAACAGATATATAGTTGGAAAAATGCTTTCATATAATGGTGAGGGTGCGTCTTACATTTGCTACGATATGGTTGGCAAATGCAAGTGTGTGGCAAGAGAGTATATGCCTGACACTCTTTGCGAAAGAGATAGCGAAAGTCAGCGACTTGTGGTGAATCCGGATTGTCTGGCTAAGTATAAGACATTTATGTCTGAGTTTGCAGACGTGAACAAAGTTCTTTCACGCATGAGAAATCTTCAGCATATCGCCACGGCAAAGGATATGTTTTGCGAGAATAATACGACCTATGTCATACTCGAATATGTGGAGGGCGTGACGCTAAAGAAATTTTTACAGTCAAATACAGGTTTTCTCACATGGGAACAGGTCAAAAAGCTTTTTGTGCCATTGTTTACAACATTGAGCATTATACATAATGCAGGTATCATACACAGGGGAATATCTCCTGAAAATATTATTGTTACAACTGATTGTGAGCTTAAACTTACAGGCTTTTGCATAAGTTCTATAAGAACATCTAATACAGGGCTTTCTCCTGAGTTCTATTCAGGATATACCGCTCCTGAGCAATATTCTTCGTTAGAATGGCAGGGCACATGGACTGACGTTTATGCACTTGCTGCAGTTCTTTATAGAATACTAACAGGCTGTATGCCCCTTGACGCTTATACCCGTACAAAGAATGATACTATGGTCGAAGCTTGCAGAGTCAATCCGAGAATACCACAGCATATCTCACGAGTTCTTTCAAGAGCTATGAGAGTTCGTGGCGAAGAAAGAATACAGACAGTTTCAGAGCTTGTTACTGCACTTTTTGAGCAGCATACAACGCATATGGAACACCCTAAGGGTTCAACTCAGACTATTCCTATACAGCATGTTCCAAGACAAAGAACGCAGTCAAGGCAAATGCCACAGCAGACTCGTGAGGAAGAAAAGCCTAAGAATAAAACGGCTACGATAATAGGCTGGACTGTGCTTGTGATAGTGCTTTTGCTTTCAGTTTTTCTGCTATATGAGTTGTTTTCAGGTCCGTCGGACAGCAATAATGATTCGTCTGAGGATAAGGTCATTTCTTCTGATGATGCAGATGGAGTTGACAGCGAGGTATTCGTTTACAGCACCACAGTTGCTACGCCTAAGGTGACTGATACTGAAAGTCAGTCAGAATATGGCTATGGCGCTATAATGCCTAACGTTGTGGGTCTGGAATACAATACTGTTGTAAAACAGCTTGGTGAGGATTTTACTATCAAGGCTGAATATTATTATTCTGATGTTGACGATAAGGACGTTGTTAAAGAGCAGAGCATACCAGAGGGTACTGATTTTGATCCGTCTTTGAAAAATGAGCTTGTTCTTAAAGTATGTGCAGGCCCTGAAAATGTTCCTGTTCCTGATTTCTCTGGCCTGTCAAAGAAGGCTTACCTTGAGCTGCTTGATTCTTATAATATCAAGTATAAGGTCGTTACCGATTTCTCAAGCTCTGTTTCTGCAGGATATGTTATGGCGACAAGCGTTAATGTTGGAAACACTGTGAATGTTAAAAATGGTGATGTGCTTACAGTTACAGTTTCCGCAGGTCTTGTGACTACTACGACCACTACAACAAAGGCAACAGAGCCTAAGCCTGATACGAACACAGGCAGCTCTTCTGAAACAACACCAGCTCCGGCTGTTGTGCCTGCTGAATAACGAAAACGTTTAATAAAATGTTAAAAAACAAACAAAGCCCTTGACAATTCAGGGGCTTTGTGCTATGCTCATTATAGATTATTAGGAAAGTAACAGGATAAATTGTTTCCTGGTTTGGAGGTATTTTACATGGCTAAGAAAATTGGTGTACTTACCAGCGGAGGAGATGCTCCGGGAATGAATGCTGCTGTCAGAGCAGTATGCAGAGCTGGTCTTGCAAAGGGTATGGAAGTCGTAGGTATCCTCAGAGGATATAACGGCCTTCTTAACGGTGAAGTTATTGAGATGAATGCAAGAACTGTTTCAGGCATAATCCAGAGAGGCGGTACTTGCCTTTACACAGCAAGATGTCCTGAATTCAGAGATATCGAGGGCGTAAAGAAGGGCAGAGATAAGTGCCTTGAAATGGGCCTTGACGGTATCGTAGTTATCGGTGGTGACGGTTCATTCAGAGGTGCGGCTGACCTTTCAGCTCAGGGTATCCCATGTATCGGTCTGCCTGGTACTATAGACAACGATATTTCATGCACAGAATATACTATCGGTTATGACACAGCTATGAACACAGCTATGGAAATGATCGATAAGATCAGAGATACAGCACAGTCACATGACAGATGTTCAGTAGTTGAGGTAATGGGCAGAAACGCTGGTTACATTGCTATCAACGTTGCTGCTGCTGTAGGCGCTGAGGCTGTTATCACACCTGAGAAGCCTTATGACCTCAATGCTATTGCTCAGAAGATGGAGCAGACAAAGAAGTCAGGCAAGACACATTTTATCATTGTAGTTGCTGAGGGTGTTGGTAAGACAGAGTATATCACAAGAACTCTTCAGGATCTTACCGGAATCGAGTCAAGAGCTACTATTCTCGGTCATGTTCAGAGAGGCGGCTCTCCTACAGTAAGAGATAGAGTTGTCGCAACTGAAATGGGCTATCACGCTGTTGAACTGCTCGAGCAGGGCATTGGCAACAGAGTTGTTGGTATGAAGGACAGCAAGATATATGATGTAGATATTCAGGAGGCTCTTTCAATGAAGAAGCCTTTCGAGGACGAGCTTTACAAGATCCTCAATGAAACTGCATTCTAATTTTTCATGAGGTCTGAGTCTTTAAGACTTTGACATATTACAGAGTAGAAAACTGAGCGTTAAGTGTCCGTCGGACGGGGAGTTGCCGTCGGAACGAAAAAGGCAGAACCTTTGCGGTTCGGTTTTCGCATCCCGCTGAATGTGTAATTGAAGCTTTTTATAGCGGCTCTGCACATCCCGCATGGGTAGTGTGCAGAGCTGTTTTTATGCTCCGTTATGCACAAAGCGACAAGCTCGCAGAATAAGGAGGTAAATTTATGAAGAGCTTCGGAAGAATGTTCTATGACTCTTTCAAGTCACTGAAAGATCTTAGAACATTGACAACAACTGGAATATTGATAGCGTTGGCGTTTGCTATCAGATCATTTTCCATTGAGGTAACGCCTGACTTGAGGATCGGTTTCACTTTTCTTGCAACCTGTACTATAGGTATGCTTTACGGACCTGTGGTATGCGGAATGTCTACATTTGTCCTTGACTTTCTGGGATACATAGTGCAGAACAAATCTCCGAGAGCCTACAGTCCACAGCTTGCAATGGTAGTTATTATTTCAGGTATCATCTACGGCTGTTTGTTGTATAAGTGCGATTTTAACAACAAAAAGCTTCAAAGCTACATAAGGATCGCAATTGCAAGAGGAAGTGTTATACTTTTCTGCAATATAGGACTTAATTCTTATTTCCTGTATACACTTTATGTAAATAAGACTTTTGGCATCACAAACCTCACCAAAGAAGGAATGAGCGGTTTTCTTACATACTGCACACCGAGAATAGCGAAAAATCTTATCCAGCTCCCTGTGGATCTGATCTTGCTCATGATATTCCTGCCTGCTGTGAAGTTTGCTTATGAAAAAGTAAGAACACAGTTTGGACATAAAGCGACAAATATATGATTTAAAGCAGCGGCAGAAATGCCGCTGTTTTTTTGCGTGAAAATATACAAGAAAAATGGGGTGATAATGTGAAATTTAGGTGAAACACTTGAAATCCGTTGAGATTTAGTGTATAATTAAAATTAAGTTATTTTTAAGGCAGGCTTCTGCCTTTTATTCAGAAAGGTCTTGAGTGTATGATAAATGTTGGTTTTATCGGTGCAGGAAATATGGGCTATGCTATCATGAAAGGCATTGCAGGCAGTAAAATGGGTAAGGATATTCAGCTTTACGCTTTTGATAAATATGCTCCGATACTTGATAGACTTGACGAGCTTGGAACAGTAAAATGTTCAGACTGTGCAGAGGTAGTGGAAAAGTCAGAGTATGTTTTTCTTGCAATTAAGCCTCAGCAGCTTGACGAGGTGCTTGATGAGATAGCTCCTGCGGTAACGAAAGATACGGTCATAGTTTCTATCTGCGCAGGCATTACAGATGATTATATCGCTTCAAAAACTGTGGCTGGCGCAAAGGTAGTGCTTGTTATGCCAAACACTCCTCTTCTTCTTGGGGAGGGCGCAACTGCTCTTTCACGCTCTGACAGCGTAACAGATGAGGAGTTTGAGCTTGTTTGCAATATCTTTGGCTCATGCGGCATGTATGCCGTCATATCAAAGGATAAAATGAAAGAGATAATAGCAATAAACGGCTCATCTCCTGCTTTTATCTATCTGTATGCTCAGGCATTCGTAGAGTATGCAAAGAGCGTTGATATTGATGAAACAGTTGCAAGAGATCTTTTTGCAAAGTCGCTTATCGGCTCTGCCAAAATGATAACTGACAGTGGCAAGTCACTTGACGAGCTTATTGAAATGGTATCATCAAAGGGTGGCACAACTATCGCTGGTCTTGAAAAGCTCCGTGAGGGCGGTCTGCCAAAGGCTGTTGAGGACTGCTGCAAGGCTTGCACTAAGAGAGCTTACGAGCTTTCAAAATAGTTATTTTTTCTGCACCGTGGCATATACATTACTCAAAGGAGTGATGTATAATGAACAGTGGGACAGGCATATACAAAAGCGGAGTTCTTGCATTTTTTGCAGGAGCTATCCTGATTGGTGCGCTTTTGGGTGCTGTTACTTTTTGCTTTATGGGCAGCGACGATCTTTCAATGCTGTCGGTGTTTTCAAACAGCTTTGTTGACGTGAGGTCGTCAGGTGATCTTGAAGAAATTCTTGTGAGGTCTTTTTTTAGTTCGACTGTTTTTTTAGCAGTTGTGTTTTTGTCAGGTTTTTCTTCACTGGGACAGCCTTTAGCTGTTGCAGTATTGCTGTTGCGTGGCATGGGCTGGGGTGTTGCAATGTCTCAGCTTTACAGCATTTACGGCGGACATGGTGCATTACTTTCAGCGATGTTTGTACTTCTTCCTGCGGTCATAACAGCGGCGGCACTTATGATAGCCGCAAGGGAAGCTGTCGCTATGTCAAATATCCTGCTGTGCATTGTTTTTTCTGAGGACAGCATAGCGGTCTGCGACAGACGGTGCGGTTTTATGCTGTTAAGTTTCTTGTGCTTGAAGCGGTGGCGGCTGTTGCGGCTGCGCTTGAATGTCTGCTGACGATTATTTTTGCAGGACGAATTTAGTATACAGTATACAAAGAATGAAATAAAATTCGGGGCAATTTCGGGGACTATTAATTTTAAGGAGCGGTGTAATGTCTTTATTTGGTAATTACAATACCCCTGGCAGAGGTGTGCTTAAAGCGCCTCAGGAGAAAAAGGGTATTTTTAAGTTTTTTGAAGTCTATGGCAGGCATATGTGGAAGCTTATGGAGCTTAATTTGCTGTATTTCGTTTTCTGCATACCGCTGACGCTTACGGTTATACTTATGCTTATGACATCAAATCCAATATGGCTCTTATTGGCGATACCGTCAGTATTGGTAGGACCTGCAACGGCTGCAATGACAAAGGTTTGCCGAAATTATTCTCAGGAAAGAAATGCGTTTCTGCTACATGATTTCTGGGATTCTTTCAAGAAGAATTTCAAGCAGGGCACTATCATGGGTGCCATAGATATTATCTTCGCTATAGGATTTATGGTCGGGATTCCAATGTATAAATATTGGGCAGAGCAGAACTCCATGATATACATTCCGTTCGTTATCTGCATAAGCTGTCTTATCGTATTCTTCATGATGCACTTTTACATCTATCTTATGATAAGCTCCACTAACCTTAACATGAAGCAGATAATAAAGAACTCGTTTTATCTTGTGAGTCTTGGCATAAAGCAGTCTCTTTGGTCACTTCTGGTATCGCTTATCGTTATTGTTATGATGTATCTTTTCCTGCCGTATTCTCTGTTCATATTGCCATTTTGGCCTCTTTCGTTCATATGCTTCGTGACTTGCTTCAATTGTTATCCTGTTATCAGAAAACACGTTATCCAGCCTTACTACGATCAGCGTGGTGAAAGCAATCCTGAGTTTGCATACAAGAATGCAGACCCTGACGAACAGCTCTTTGAGGATAGAGCGGCAGAAGAAACTCCTGTCAAGACCAAGGAGAGCAGAAAAAAAGGCAAAACAATCTCATAAAAAACATAAGGACAGCTCGTTTGAACTGTCCTTTGTTTATGCTAATTATTTTTCGATCTCGCCAAGTGAAAGCGCTTTGAGATAAGCGTTTATGAAACCGTCAAGATCGCCGTCCATAACAGCGTTTACATTGCTGTTTTCAAAACCCGTTCTGTGATCTTTTACAAGAGTGTATGGCATGAAAACATAGGAACGTATCTGAGCACCCCATGCGATCTCTTTCTGAACACCCTTGATATCCTCTATCTTCTCTAGATGTTCACGCTCTTTTATTTTGATAAGCTCTGCTTTGAGCATTTTCATTGCATAATCCCTGTTCTGGAACTGTGAACGCTGTGTCTGGCATGATGTAACGATACCCGTTGGTATGTGGGTAAGTCTTACGGCTGATGAGGTTTTGTTGATGTGCTGTCCGCCTGCACCGCTTGCACGATAAACGTCCATTTTAATGTCCTCAGGACGGATATCTACTTCGATTGTATCGTCTATTTCAGGCATAACGTCCACCGCTGAGAATGACGTGTGTCTGCTTCCTGAGCTGTCGAAAGGTGAGATACGCACAAGTCTGTGTATTCCTGCTTCGCTTTTAAGATAGCCATAAGCGTTTTCACCCTCCACGATCACGGAGGCACTCTTCATGCCAGCCTCTGCACCCTCGAGATAATCAAGAGTAGTCATTTTGAAGCCGTGGCTTTCACACCATTTGTGATACATCCTGAAAAGCATTTCGCTCCAATCCTGCGCCTCAGTTCCGCCTGCTCCTGCATGAAAGTTGATGATAGCGTTGTTGTGATCATACTCGCCTGTGAGCAGAGTGTCAAGCTGTGCGGCGTCAAGACCCTCTTTTAGAGTTTTAAGCTCAGACTGTATTTCGTCGATCATGTCCTCGTCGCCCTCATCGGCTGCCATTTCAATAAGCACTTCGATGTCTTCAAATGACGACTTGAATTTATTGTATTTTTCCAGTTTGCCCTCAAGATTTCTTGTTTCCTGCAAAACCTTCTGCGATTTCTCCATGTCGTCCCAAAAATTAGGTTCTGCGGCTTTTTCGTGAAGCTCTGCGATCCTTTCCTGAGAACGTTCAATATCGTATACGTCATGCAGCTCGCTGATGATAGGTCTAAGAGCTTCAAGCTCTGACTTTAAGTTTTCTAAAAATACCATATCTTTTTCTCCTTATTTTATATCATTATATATTATAAAACTTTTTTTGTGAAAAGTAAAGGAAAAATATAAAAAAACTATAGCATTTTCCTGAAAGTTGTGCTATAATGTTATCTAAAGGCTTTAAAAAGCCTGTTTCAGCAAGAAAGGAAACCTGATATGGCTAATTATACAGGAAAAAAATGCTTTTCCTGCGGAGAAGTATTCAAAGATGGTGACGATATAGTTGTATGTCCTGAGTGTGGCACACCTTATCATCGTGAGTGTTATCTCAAAGAAGGAAAGTGCATAAATGACGCTTTGCATGAAAGTGGTCAGAGCTGGGAGCAAACTCAGGAGAGTGTAGAAAGTGAGAATATACGCTGTATACGCTGCGGTTTTGAAAATCCGCCTGACAAGCTATTTTGTGAAAAGTGCGGAACACCGCTTACGAAAAATGATACTGAGGAACGTCCATTCAACGACATGGATACGCAAAATAACGCTCAGCAGACCGGCCCTGACGGACAGCCTTACGGTCCGTTTGGCAGACAGGTTGTATTTGATAAGGACTCAGATCTTGAAGGCATTAAACTAGATGACTATGCAAAATTTGTAAAGACAAATCCGCTCATATTTTTGTCTAACTTTATACGTTTTGGTAAATTTGGTGGAAAGATTTCCATAAACTTTGCTGCTTTCCTTTTTCCACACCTGTATTTTCTGTTTAGAAAAATGAATCTTGTGGGTATCATCATGCTTGTGGCTACGGCACTGCTCAATATCCCTACTGCGATAGAATATCTTAGTGCAGGAACAATGGGTTTCTCGCTTGATATCGGCATTGATGTGACTGGAAGGGTTTTTCAGGGCATTTCCGCTGCGACATGGTATGTTTCAATGGCACTTCAGTTTGTGGCAGGCTTTTTCGGCAATTATATGTATTATAAGTTTGCACAAAAAAAGATCCGTGAGATAAGGTCGGAGGATGGCACTGAGCAGGAGATAGCCGAAAAGATAGTAGCAAAGGGCGGTACATCATGGGGGGCTGTTATTCTTGCTTTGCCGTTTATTCTGCGATAGTTGTGTTTGGCATTTTTGGTGTTACAAAGATATTTGCATGATTTTACAAAAAGTTCATAAAAAAACGCAATTGACACTTGACAGATAATCGGTCTTGTGTTATAATAATTAAGTTATCCTTGCTTGTGCAAATTGCGGCACAGGCGAAATCCAAAAGGAGGTGCAAATGCAATGGCAAAAATTAATGAGTCTTATGAGGCTATGGTAATTTTCAGCTCTAAGCTTGACGAGGAGGCTGTAAACGCACTCACAGCTAAGTTCAATGACTTGATCGAGGCAAACGCAAGCGACGTTACACTTAGTAACTGGGGCAAGCGTAAGTTGGCTTATGCTATCAATTATGAAACAGAAGGTACTTATGTACTGTGGTCATTCACATCTACGCCTGAGTTTCCAGCTGAGCTTGAGAGAATTCTTGGTATCACAGACGGCGTGATCCGTTTCTTAGTAACGGTCAAGTAAAACTGCGAAAGAGGGAAAAGTTATGCTTAACAGAGTTATTTTAATGGGTAGGATCACTCAGGATCTTGAAGTAAGACAGACTCCTAGTGGAAATGCAGTTTTGAGATTCAATGTTGCAGTTGACAGACCAGTTCGTCAGGGTGCTGAAAGGCAGACTGATTTTATTACTTGCACTGCTTGGGGGCAGAGAGCTGAATTTATCAACAGATACTTTTCAAAGGGCAGAATGATCGCTCTTGAAGGTCAGATAAGAACAGGTTCTTATGATGACAAGAATGGTGTAAAGCATTATACAACTGAGGTCAATGTTGACAGTGTGTCTTTCACGGGTGAACCAAAACAGCAGGGAGCAGGTAACTATTCCAATAACTACGGAAATGGTGGTTATCAGCAGAATAATTACCAGCAGAACAATGGTGGATATTCACAGCCTGCAAACAATTCTAATCAGAATAACTATAACAATGCTCCATCAAATGACGCTTTGTCCATTGGTGACCTTGATGATTTTGAAGAAGTATTGTCCGATGACGGAGTACCGTTCTAAGCAGAGGAGTTTTGAAAAAATATTTCTCTAAGGAGGGAAATTTACCATGGAAAAGGAAAGAAATACAAGCAGACCTATGAAGAGAGGTCGTAAGAAGGTTTGTATGTTCTGTGCAGACAGAGCTGAAAAGATCGACTATAAGGATATCGCAAAGCTTAGAAAGTGCATGACAGAGAGAGCTAAGATCCTCCCTAGACGTGTAACTGGCACTTGTGCTTATCATCAGAGAGAACTTACAACAGCTATCAAGAGAGCACGTCATGTGGCACTTCTTCCATATGTAGCTGACTAATAGTGTTTTCTATTTTGAGGTACCTTTATAGGTGCCTCTTTTTGTTAAGGGGAAGTTTCTGAGTGGGGCTTGCAAATGTATCATAAATGTGATATTATATACTAAAGCTGTATAACAAAGCATTACAGTATTTGTAGAGCTGTAAGGAAATGGAGCAACTATGAAAGATAAAACTGATGTTAAAATAAATAATATTATGCCGTGTGTTCCAACGAGAGATCTGGTAGTTTTTCCTGGAATGTCTATGCATTTTGATGTTGGCAGACCAAGAACTATAAAGAGCATGAAAAATGCCATGGACGGCGATCGACTTGTTTTTCTTTGCGCGCAAAAAGACGTTTATCTTGAAATGCCTGAAAAAAAGGATATGTTCAAGGTGGGTACTGTAGCAAAGGTAAGACAGATCGTTAAAGCACCTGATGGAATATACAGATGCTATGTAGAAGGTCTGCGTAAAGCGAGACTTGCTGAGTTTTATCAGTATGATGATTGCTATGAAGCTGATGTAAGACTTGTACCAAATTATTCAAAGGATAGGCTTGACGATGACGAACAACTTGCTGTTTTTCGTTCGGTCTTAGATGAGTTTGAAGAGTATGTTCAGGTGGTTCCTAAAATGCCTGAAGAGCTTTATGCCCAGATACTCGGTTCTAAAACGCCTGTTCAACTTTTTGAAAGTTTGGCATTTAATATTCCATTAGCTTTTACTGACAGACAGTCGCTTCTTGAAGCTCCATCTGTTTTAGATAAGCTAATTCTTATGATCACTATACTTTCACGAGAGACCAATGTTTTATCTCTTGAAAGAAGGATACATAGTCAGGTCCATTCTCAGATAGAAGAAAGTCAGCGCGAATACTATATTCGTGAGCAGATCAAGGCGTTACAGAATGAGTTGGGTGAAAATGAAGACGGCTCAGATGTAAATGAGATCGATGAGTACACACATAGGATAGATTCACTTATATTGTCCGAAGAAGTTCGTGATAAGCTTATGGGCGAGGTCAGGAAGCTTTCCAAGATGGGTATGATGTCACAGGAGGGTGTTGTGCTGAGAAATTATCTCGACACAGTGCTTGCATTGCCGTGGAATGCTGTCACAAAGGATAGGACAGACGTTAAAAAGGCTAAACAGATACTTGACAAGGATCACTATGGCATGGCAAAGGTCAAGGATAGAATACTTGAAAATCTTGCTGTAAGAGCGCTTACTCCTGATGTCAAGGGGCAGATCCTCTGTCTTGTTGGTCCTCCAGGCGTTGGTAAAACTTCAGTGGCAAAGTCTGTCGCTAGAGCACTTAATCGAAACTTTGTAAGGGTCTCATTGGGTGGTGTTAAGGACGAAAGTGATATCAGAGGTCACAGAAAGACGTATGTTGGTGCAATGCCAGGAAGAATAATGAATGCCATGAAGCTTGCAGGAAGTAAAAATCCTGTTGTTCTTCTTGACGAGATAGACAAGATGAGCAATGATTTCAGAGGCGATCCATCGTCTGCTATGCTTGAGGTTCTTGACAGCGAGCAGAACAATGCTTTCAGAGATCACTATATTGAAGTGCCGTTTGATCTAAGTGATGTGCTGTTTATTACAACTGCAAATACTCTCGATACCGTTCAAGCACCTCTTCTCGACCGTATGGAGGTCATAGAGTTGTCTAGCTATACTAGGGAGGAGAAGTTCCATATTGCAAAGGAACATCTTATTAAAAAGCAGGAAGGTAAGAACGGTCTTAAAGCATCTCAGATACGCATCTGCAATGATGCTATCTATAAGCTTATAGACAGCTACACAAGAGAGGCTGGCGTGAGAAATCTTGAAAGACAGATAGGCTCGCTTTGCCGAAAGGCTGCTAAGGAGATAGTTGAAGACGGTGTTAAGAAAGTTACTTTCAAGGCGGATAATCTTGAAAAATATCTTGGCCATGAGAAATATCTCCCTGATGTTGTATCAGATAAAGATGCTGTTGGCTCTGTAAATGGTCTGGCATGGACGTCAGTGGGCGGAGTTGTCATGCCTTTGGAAGTCCTTGTACTTGACGGAAAGGGCAGAATAGAGCTTACAGGCTCACTTGGCGACGTTATGAAGGAGTCTGCAAAGATTGCCGTAAGCTATTGCAGGAGCGTTGCTGACAAATATGGCATCGATAAAGACTTTTACGAGAAAAAAGATTTGCATATACACGCTCCCGAGGGTGCTGTGCCTAAGGACGGTCCATCTGCAGGTGTTACCATGATAACGGGCATTATCTCTGCATTGGGTAATATAAAAGTACGCAGTGACGTTGCTATGACAGGTGAGATAACTCTTAGCGGCAAAGTACTGCCTATAGGCGGTCTCCGTGAAAAGACTATGGCTGCATACAAGGCGGGGGTCAAGACTATTATTGTGCCTTTCGCTAATAAGGGCGATCTTGATGACGTTGACGATACAGTAAAGCTTTGTTGCGAGTTCGTGTTCGCAAAGACTATTCAGGATGTGCTTGACGTTGCACTTGTTCCAAACAGCAAAAATAATGTTCCGCTTGAACTCCTAAGCAAGAACGAGCCGGAGCGAAAAAAATTAACGGTATAGAAAGGGCCGCCTATGAATTATAACAAAGCAGAATTTTATACTTCCTTTGGAAAATTCTCGCAGATACCCAAGTCTGATAGACTTGAATTTGCCTTTTCCGGAAGGTCGAATGTGGGAAAGTCGTCGCTGATAAACAAGCTTCTTAACAGAAAAAACTTGGCGAGAGTTAGCTCTATGCCGGGTAAAACTGTTACAATAAACTTCTTTTCTGTGGAGAATATCTATATCGTTGATCTGCCCGGATATGGCTATGCCAGCGTATCAAAGTCCGAGAAAAGGCAGTGGGGCAGTCTTATAGGAGGCTATCTTGACGACGGCAGCAGACAGCTTGCACTTGTTTTTCAGCTTGTGGATATGCGTCATCCGCCGAGCAAAGACGATCTGATGATGATAAATTATCTTATTGACGCTGAGATACCATTTATAATCGTGTTCACCAAGGCGGATAAGCTTAAGCCTAACGCCAGAAAAGCACGTATGGAAGCTTTCAAGACAGAGATACCATGCTTTGAGGACATCACCTGTGTGGAGTTCTCTGCGATCACAGGAGAGGGCGTAGAAGAGCTGAGAGAGATAATCGACGATATATCCGAGGGAGCTGAGATAACGCCACCAGAGAAACTAGAAAGCGATACAGAGGACGAAGAAGAGGAATATTACGATGATAAAGAGGATATTTCTGATGAGCCGAAGTCATTCGGCGGTTTTCTAACGCCTAATAGAAGAAAAAATTAAGAGTAAGTAAATAAAAAATTCATAATTCTCCTTTACATTTTTCATGACTTGTGTTAAAATATATTTATGGTTTAACACTTTACACCATGAAACGTAAAGGAGATTTTTTTCATGAAAGAGAAACTTGAGATCAAAAATTTAGACGATCTTTATGAAGCAGTGCTTTGTCTTGAAACTGTCGAGGAATGCAGGCTGTTTTTAAAGATCTTTGCACTATACCTGAGCTGAAAGCACTTTCACAGCGTTTTCAGGTTGCAAAAATGCTTACAAAGGATCATGTTTACAGCGATATAGTAAACGAAACAGGTGCTTCAACGGCAACTATAAGCCGTGTAAACCGCTCGCTTTCTTATGACGGCTCAGGCGGATATAATATCGTTTTTGACAGATTGGATAAGAAGGAAGATAAGTAATGAGCGGATACGGCAGATTTGCCTGTTACTATGATAAGCTTACAGAGAATGTCGATTACGGAAAAATTGCGGCACGGTGTCATGAACTTATAAAACGATACAGTTCAGAGCATGAGGTAGTTTTGGATCTTGCCTGCGGCACAGGTTCGCTCAGTGAAGCACTTGCACGTCTTGATTATGATGTGGTAGGCGTTGATCTGTCGGATCAAATGCTTGAAGAAGCCATGGATAAGCGCTATGAAAACGGTCTGAACATACAGTATCTTATGCAGGATATGACTGAGCTTGATCTGTATGGCGCAGTTGATGCTGTTGTTTGTGTTCTTGACAGCATAAATCACCTTGAAAATGAGGAAGCTGTCAGAAAGACTTTTGAGTGTGTATCAAAATTTACCTGCGATGGTGGACTTTTCATATTTGATGTAAATACTGTGTACAAGCACCGAGTGATCCTTGCAGACAATGCATTCTGCTATGATCTTGATGGGCTTTTCTGTGCATGGCAGAATGAGCTTAATGATGATGACAGCGTGAGCATATATCTTGACTTCTTTGAGGAGCAGGAGGACGGCTCTTATTGTCGTTTTAGTGAGGATTTCACAGAGAGGATATATACGGACGAGTTTTTGAGCGAGCTTGTAAAGTCAAATGATTTTGAGCTTATAGGAAAGTATGACGGATTTGAGGACTCTCCAGTTAATGATAAAACGCAGAGAGTTCTTTATGTGTGCAGGAGAATAAACAGAGGGTGATTTTATGGGTAGAATAGTTAGAGTTATAAGTAAAGACGCTTCCGTTGTGTGCAGTGCTATCGACGGAAAGGATATTGTTTCACGCATTGAGGAGATACATAAAACTTCCGCTGTGGTCACGGCGGCACTTGGCAGACTTGCTATGGGCACTTCGCTCATGGGATTTGGACTTAAAGGCAAAGATGATTCTATTACTGTAAAAATGGACGGTGATGGTCCTACAGGTGCGCTTATATGCGTTTCTGACAGCATGGGAAATGTTAAGGCGTATGTACAAAATCCAGTGGTGGAACTGCCGCTTAACGATAAAGGCAAGCTTGATGTCAGAGGGGCTGTAGGCTCTAATGGTACGCTTAGTGTGGTCAAGGACATGGGACTTAAAGAGCCGTACTGCGGACAAGTGCCTATTGTTTCAGGCGAAATAGCAGAGGATATAACCAACTATCTTGCTGTCAGTGAGCAGGTGCCAAGCGTCTGCGCTCTTGGCGTACTTGTAAATCCAGATCTGACAGTGAATTGTGCAGGTGGATTTCTTATTCAGCTTTTGCCGTTTGCACCTGAGTCAGCTATAGATCAGATAGAGAAGAATATAAACGGAATGGAGTCTGTAACAAAGCTTATAAGCAGCGGCATGACAACAGAGGATATTGCTATGAAAGCTTTGGAGGGACTTGAGCCGAACGTTCTTGATGATTTTGAGGTTAATTATCGTTGCGATTGTTCAAGGGAAAGAGTAGAGAATGCTCTTATATCTTTGGGCAGGGCAGAACTTGAAGATCTTTCTAAAGATGGTGGTACTGATGTTGAGTGTCACTTCTGTGATAAGAAATATCACTTTACCCCTGAGGAGATTTTAGGGTTAATAAAAGAATAATATTTAATGAATATTTTATGTACACTATTCAAATGCCCGATAATAAAGCGTTTGTGGACTTAAACTTTTTTTGAGAAATTTCAAAAAACTCTTGACAAATGGCTTTGGATAGTGTATAATAAATATCGTCGCTGAGAGATACAACTCAAAACGACAGCTAATGGGAGCATAGCTCAGCTGGGAGAGCATCTGCCTTACAAGCAGAGGGTCACAGGTTCGAGCCCTGTTGTTCCCACCAAGCGGACTTATAAAGTCCGCTCATATGGCCGGGTAGTTCAGCTGGTTAGAACGCTAGCCTGTCACGCTAGAGGTCGTGGGTTCGAGCCCCATTCCGGTCGCCAATACATTCTTTATGTATCAGGTTTCGGTATCTTGCATATAATATTGTAGATACCACAAAATGCGGATTTAGCTCATCTGGTAGAGCGCCACCTTGCCAAGGTGGAGGTAGCGAGTTCGAGCCTCGTAATCCGCTCCAATATGGCGCTATAGCCAAGTGGTAAGGCATAGGTCTGCAACACCTTGATCCCCAGTTCAAATCTGGGTGGCGCCTCCAATGACTCACAGAGCTTCTGTTCTGTGAGTTTATTTTTTTGTCTAAATATAATAAGCAATCCAAAGTGACAACTGAGCGACGCACAGCTGTCACTTTTTGTATCAAAAGAACAAAGGAGCAAAGCAAAATGGACAAAAAGAGATAAGAAAAGGGAAATAAAGTGTAAAAA
>NZ_QTYG01000037.1:0-28516 GCF_003462045.1 Ruminococcus sp. AM31-15AC
TGGATACTTCGGTTCATACGCAGCAGTGCTCCGTGAATGCTGTTCAGGTTGCAGAGAACTTCCTTGTGAAACTTTGTCAGTTCTTCATTCAAGCGAATTTTACGGTTTCCTTTGCACTTACAGCATTTTTCTTTTTGCAGACAATTACTGCAATCTTCACATTGATAAAATTCTTCTGTTCTGCCATATTTGTTTCCTCTTACAGGTCTGCTGTAAAGATAATGAAACTTTTTTCCGTTAGGACATATTGGATCGCCATCTGTATCTATCGGAAAATTTACTGCTCTGTACGGATCATCTCGATATTTTTTGTCCTTGCTTTCCTTTTCATACATAGTAAATTTCATGTATTTTTTCATGCCGTGTTCTTCACAATACAGATAATTATTAAAGCTGCCGTATCCTGCGTCTGCTACCGGATATTCAGAATATTTTTCGTATATCTGATTGAACTTTTCTATCAAAGGCTTGAAACATTCCATATCAGACGCATATTGTTTTACGTCGAATACTGCGATATATTCATCACAGACACCTAATTGGATATTGTAGCCCGGAAGAAGCTGATCGTTACCCATATAGTCCTTTTTCATACGCATAAATGTTGCGTCATGATCGGTCTTGGAGTAACTATTGCGTTCATCTCCGCATATCTTTATGTGTTCTGCATACTTTTTTAGCCTTGAAATGTATTCCGAAAGCTTGTCATAATGCCTCTGTTCAATTGTTTTATGATGTCCCCGTCCCCGAATTGCAGTTTCCGGGTCAAAGCCGCAAAGCTTTACATATTGCTGCTGTACTTGCTCTAAATACTCAATAGCATATTCTTCACGAATGCCGAATTTTACGCAGAATGACGAGATCTTTTCATTCATTTCACCAAGCAATTCTGTTATCCTTGCAAATACCTTCAGACGGTTTTTCTCACAGCTCTTTTTCCATACCCAGCTGTATTTGTTTGCGTTGGCTTCTATCTTTGTTCCGTCTATGTAAACGTGATTGAGGTCAACATTTTCCACCGTAAAAATGTAACTGTTGATATCCGCAAAGATCTCATCTATTTTTCTATTTAGGACATTGTTCATAAAATTGCCTATTGTCGAGTGGCTTGGCGGAGGATTATCCTGCAGCAGCCACATAAAACGAATATCGGTTTTGCAGAGTTTTTCTATTTTTCGCAATGATTCGTATCCGTTTTCCATAAATGCAAACAGTATTACTTTCAGCAAAGTTTCTTCTTCATATCTTGGACGGCCTATCCTGCGGTCCTCAGTCGTCAGGTATTTACTCAGGTCAATATGATTCATCACTTCACAAAATGTATATACTGGGTCAGTTGTTTCAATTATTTTTTCAATTTCCACTGGAAATTTTAATTGATATGGTGTATAATATTCTTGTGGTTGGTTATTCATGATACTTTAATTATACCACAAAAAAAGACTGCTGTCTTGCTTTTTGGCAAGATCGCAGCCTTTTTTCTTGGGGACTTTTTTTACAGCCCCTTTTTTGTTTGCCCAACTTACTTTCTGCTTACATACAATTTATTTTACAACACAAACCATGTGTAGGGTACGGCGCCCTCGACGTCCCACTTCTCGTTTGCCTGTCCAATTCTACGTTATCCGCACAACGTTCGGCATATTTTTTCAAAACACTGTACGGCACAACATTTCCGCACACGGCACGTATACACAAATTCATGAATAATCAAACCTTACCGCTTCGAGCGGGCTGTCGAGGGCGCCAGCCCCTACATTTCAGAAATAACTGTGATTTCTAAGCACGGGCGACCAAAGGTCGCCCATACGGATATTTGTGATAGAAAAAGGGGTGCAGAAGCAAAACTTCTACACCGCTTTGTTTTGTTATTTATTTAGTGCTTGTGATTTGTTCGGTTGGCTATGCCATTCCTCACTCCTCACTCCTCACTTTAACCGAGAAGTTTATCCGCGATCGTATCCAGCCAGCCGCCCTCGACTTCTTCTATCTCACCGTTATCACAAGCTTTCGCAAACTTCGGGTCTATAGGCATTTTCGCCACAGCGTCGATACCAAACTTCACTGCCGCTTCGTCCACATGGCTCTCACCGTAGATATTATGCTTCTTTCCACAATCAGGGCACTCAAAATATGACATATTCTCCACTATCCCAAGCACCGGTACTTTCATCATATCCGCCATATGCACCGCTTTCTCGACTATCATGGAAACCAATTCCTGTGGCGAAGTGACGATAACTATGCCGTCAACCTTAATGGATTGAAAAACTGTCAGTGGCACGTCGCCTGTTCCTGGTGGCATATCTATAAACATCACGTCAACGTCGTTCCATGCCACATCTGTCCAAAACTGCTTCACTGCGCCTGCGATAACAGGGCCACGCCATACAACAGGGTCAGTTTCATTTTCAAGAAGCAGATTAAGGCTCATTATCTCGATACCGGTCTTGCTCACCGCAGGGATAATGCCATACATATTGGTATTAGCTCTCTCGTGGATATTAAACGCTGTCGGTATAGACGGGCCTGTTATGTCAGCGTCCAGCACAGCAGTCTTAAAACCACGTCTTTGTGCCGTTACTGCAAGCATACTTGTCACCAAAGACTTGCCTACGCCACCCTTTCCACTCATTACTGCATATACCTTTTTCACAGAGCTCGCAGCATTAAGCTCCTCTTTCAAGCTCTTTTTATCAGAGCATTTTGAAGCACAGTTTTCGCAATCATGTGTGCAGCCTTCGCTCATAGAATCATTCCTTTCAAGGCATTTACGCCTTTATTTACTATGTTAAGTATATCACTTTGACCGTGAAAAGTCAACCAATACTGACTTTTCACCCAAAGCACTGCTGCCGCATAAAATAAAACAGCCCTGCACCTTGTAACAAAATAGATACTTTGGTATAATACCCCGATAATAAGGCAATAATAGGAACAAGCAGGAGCAAAAGCCTGCAAATCAAGCGAAAGCCATAGAATAGGAGTGTTTACAAGTGACTGTACACAGGGGCGATATATATTATGCAGATCTCAGCCCAGTGGTAGGCTCAGAGCAAGGCGGTATGCGACCGGTGCTGATAGTACAAAATGACATAGGCAATAAGCATTCACCCACAGTGATAGCAGCGGCAATAACGAGCCGCCTTGATAAAGCGAAACTGCCGACACATATAGAAGTTGGCGGTGGCACCTGCGGACTAGCGAAAGATTCCGTGGTATTGTTGGAACAGATCCGTACATTGGACAAGAAAAGGCTAAAGGAGAAAATGGGAACACTTGACGTAAGCTCCATGTCCGCAGTAAATTCGGCATTATCAATAAGCTTTGGATTAAAGCTCTAGTTTAATGAGGAATGAGGAATGGCAACGCCAAACCGAACAAATCACAATAACAAAACAAAGCGGTGTCGGAGTGAAAACTCTGCACCGCTTTTACTATCTCATTTTACAAACTCCCCCCGCAAAGAGCGCCAGCGATTTTGCAGCAATAGAACTTGCGAACAAAATGTAGGGGACGGCGCCCTCGACGTCCCGTTCGGAGAGTGTCAAGGTTTTGCTTTATCACAATTTTGTGTAGACGTACCGTGTTGCAAATGTTACGCCGTTAAGCATTTTGAAACAATACGTCGAATGTTGTGCGGATAACACAGGATTAAGCAGGCGACCAAATTTGGGACATCTAGGACGCCAGCCCCTACATTATTTCCACACAGAAAAAGGGCGGTCAAAAACCGCCCTTCTAATAGTCATATCAAACCTATCCGAGAATATCAGAGTGTAGCAATAATAATTCCTCACTCCTAACACCCAACTCCTCACTAACCATGACCCTGTGAAAAGGCAGATTGTAAGCCGCATAATCAGTTATGCCCTTGCCCTGATTAGGATTAGCCTTTGAGTAAACAGCGTCACAACAGAATAATACAACAAGTATCACGCACGCCGCAAACCTTGCCTTGAATGGTATCTTCTTCAAAAGATCATCAAAAAACGGTGCCATGATGTATATTCCTGCACAGCCTGCAAAGCCAAATATCAACGCTCCCTCAAGACATATCCTGCCATTGATGTTGCAGAAATATCCCGTGTAATCCCAATATTTCATATGCTTGAACGTTTCAAGATACCAGCTCGTTGCGTATTCGACCACCGAGCATAACCCCACAACAAGGAAAAAAGTCGCCACATGGTGGTCTATGAACCGCTTCAGCAGTATGATACCGCACACACCGCCAAAACCATATATAGGAAGCCACGGGCCAAACATGGTTCCTCGATTGACGAAAACTCCGTCCTCAACGATGTGTATGCCCACTTCCCATATCCAGCCTATAAATGCGAATATGAAAAACAGCAGTATATACGTCATGAGTGTATAGTTTCTGTGATAGTCACGGTGAACTATAGTCTTGTTGGCAAATCGGCTGAAATGCGCCTTTCTGTCTACCGCAAGACCTGGGTATTGCTCAAATTCCCGCAGATCGTCAAGCGTCAGCGCCCTCTCCATTATTCACCGCCCCCATTCTCATCATTTTCAGGCACTTTTATTGTGCATATCGGTATGCTTCTAACAATGTCCGGATTTTCGCCCTTTTGTGCAGCTTCCTCAGCCATAATCTCTTCCAGAAGGTCAAGGTCAAGCAGCTTGTCATTAAGCTCCTCATAGCCCTCTATCTTGTTCTTGATAGCCTCACGCCTTAGCTGTAAATACACCTCTGCGTCTATCGCCGTTGTATATGGGTTAGACCAGAACACTCCCACCGCACCGAACGATATGCTCGAAAGCAGTGTCCAGCCTATCATAGAAAGATCCACCTTGAAAAGCTGCCACTTGTATCCCCTAGTCATGGCGATAGAAAGCTTTATTGCCTTTCTCGTCTTGATGTTAGGGTTTTCCGCACATATGAACGGCACCATTGAATAGGCATAATGTTTTATAGGATATCCCACGATAGTAAACGCCCATAAGGTCTGATATATGCTGGTTACAAACATAGTCCTTGCGGGGTGAAGCGTTCTCTCGCGGAAAAGAAAGCCTAGTCTGCCTATCTTCGTTTTCTTGTATGTGTGATTTTCAAGGAAAAATCTTCTCTCACATACCCAAAGCACATTCACTATGAATATGGTGAACATCAACTGGAAAATAAAATACACGAATGAAACTATAGTATCCCATGTGGATTTTTTTCCTAAAACATTCATTATCGCCGTAAGCAATGAAAACTGATAGGAATTAGAGCTTGTTGCACTGTCAAAATAAACCGAAGCAGAGGCTGTAAAATTGTTGAGCCTGTCATTAAGATAGGTTTGTGCCTTTTCCTTTGCATTTCGGCTAAAAGAAAAAGCGTCTGCCAGTGCTTCCAGATTAGAAGTGTCGTTTGATGAACCAAAGAACGTGACTTCCTTTGAATTTAGTCCGTCAACTCCGTATTTTTTATAAGCGTCCAGCCACTTTTTTACAGCGTCAGGATTATCTATCTGCCACTTGTCACTGACCTGTTCTGCTGTAAGCTCATTTTTAACCATATCCTCAATGATCTCTTCCTTATCTTCGGCGTCATATTTAAGATCAGCAACGTGAGAATTATCATAGCTTGACACATTCTGCGTGGTCGAGCCATATTCTCCTGCAATAAATACCATTATGAAGCACACTGCTATGCAGGCGATATAATTTCGCTTCACCCTGCCTTTAGCCGACTGCTTTAGTTTTTTTCGGTCAAGCTTTATGACCACCGGCATATCTTCATTTTTCTTCATCTAAAACTATGCCCCCGACGGGACATATCCTCCCTTCACACATACCACTTAACAAAACACTACATAATCAACAATAAATCGACTATTTAATTATATCTTTTTTTTGTGAATATGTCAACGATTTTGAGATCAAAACAAGTTTATTTTAAGATAGTTTTAAGTTTACGTTTAAAACGCCAAACTTTTTTTGCATATTTTCATCTGCAATGTAGAAAATAACATCAAATGACGATATTCATCAATAGGAGTGATAAAATGAAAGCCACTAAGCTCATGAAAACCTCACCCTCTGTCATCTCTTTCGCAGCCATAGGCGGCAAGAAAGAAAACGAAGGACCTTTGGGCGACTATTTTGACAAAATAAACGATGATCCCTATTTCTCCACAGACAGCTTTGAAAAGGGCGAAAGTCAGCTTCAAAAGCAGGCAGTGCTTCACGCTTTGGATAAAGCCGCCCTCTCCCCCGAGGATATAGACGTGCTTTTCGGCGGTGACCTGCTAAATCAGTGTGTCGGCACTACCTATGGCGTAAGAGCCTTTGAAATGCCCTTTCTCGGCATTTACGGAGCCTGCTCCACCATGGCGGAGGGACTTCTCCTCGCCTCTCTTTTCGTTGACAACGGCCTCGCAAAAAAAGCAATGGCGGTCACATCTTCCCACTTCTGCACCGCTGAAAGACAGTACCGCTTTCCCCTCAACTACGGTGGACAGCGTACTCCCACATCTCAGTGGACAGCCACAGCCTCAGGCTCATTGGTGGTTGCCCCCTCGGACAAGCCCCCCTACATCAGGGGCTGTACTATCGGAAAAATAGTTGACCTGGGCGTGAGCGACGCCAACAACATGGGTGCAGCCATGGCTCCTGCAGCCTTTTCCACAATTAGCACATTTTTCACCGACACAGGCATGACCCCCTCCGACTTCGATTATATCGTCACAGGCGACCTTGGCAAAGTTGGAAGCCGTATTCTCTGTGAGCTTTTCGAGCGTGAAAATATAAATATCCGTGACAATCATAAAGATTGCGGCATGATGCTCTATGACTTTGACGAGCAGGATATCCACGCAGGTGGAAGCGGCTGCGGGTGTGCAGGAAGCGTTCTCTGCGGCTATTTTCTCCCGAAGCTCCGTGCAGGAGATAAAAAATATCCTCTTTGCCGCCACGGGTGCGCTAATGTCACCAACAGTAAATCAGCAAGGGGAATCTATTCCATCTATATCACATCTCGTGTGGCTGTCAGGGGAAAAAGATATGAAAGGAGCAAACTAATGGACTATCTATGGGCTTTTCTTATAGGAGGTCTTTTTTGTGCCATAGGACAGGTGCTTATGGACTTCACAAAACTGACCCCAGCACGAATACTGGTGGCATACGTCACAGGTGGCGTGCTTCTGGGTGCGCTGGGACTTTATAAGCCACTTATAGACCTCTCAGGCTGTGGCGCAACTGTCCCTCTCACGGGCTTCGGCTATCTTCTCTATAACGGTGTCCGTGAACAGATAGATAAAATAGGCTTCCTAGGCATTTTCACAGGGGGACTTACCGCCTCCGCCGCAGGCATAACTGCAGCCATGACATTCGCCTTTATCTTTTCGCTTTTCTTTAAAAGCTCAGCAAAAGAATAGTTTTATCTTGACAAACCCCAAACCCAGTGGTATTATAAAGATATGTAAATTGGGGGTGCAGAATAATGTACAAACAGATATATCCCGTCATAGGCGACGAAAAAAACCTGCCCTTTTATGTGGTAGGTCTGGGACTTGAAAGCTGGCAGTTTCCAATAAAACGTGCAGATGGCTACGAGTACCCACAAATATTTTTGTCACGTTCAGGGGAGGGCGAGGTCATAATAAACGGAGAAACCACAAAAATACCGCCCGATACTGTTTTCTATATCCCCCCATTCTGTCCACATGAGTATCATGCGCTAAGCGATGCGTGGTATCTGGATTGGATAGCCTTTTCCGGCTCACAGGTCATTCCCCTCTTGGAGCAGTGGAAGCTTAATAAGTTCACCGCCATTCAAGGTGTAGATATGGACAGATTGCGCCGTATCATAACACGCATCTATTATACTTTGAAAAGTGATAAGCTTTATGGCAATCATTACGCTTCAGCACAGCTTTACGACTTTCTTATAGAATATCGTAAAATAGCTGATAACAGGCTCTCGTCATTTTATACCGCACAATCTGTTGCCTTGGCAGACGTATTGCAGTATATTGAAGAGCATTATCCGGAGCAAATAAAGCTTAACGAGCTTGCAAAAATCGCAGGAGTATCCGAGCAGCACTTATGCAGACTTTTTAAGAAAAATTTTCAGCTCAGACCTATGGAGTATCTTGCGCAAGTGAGGGTACAGCACGCAAAGGATCTGCTTGTGTATTCCAACAAGACCATAGGCGAGATATCAGATGAAACTGGTTTTCAGGACGGATCTTATTTCTCCGTGGTATTCAAACGGTATGAAAATATGACTCCGGGAGAGTATCGGAGAATAAAGGTGTAGGCTAAGTGAGGAGTGAGGAATGGCATAGCCAAACCTAGCAAAGAGCCACTACCAAGTAGAAGAAACACAAACTAAAGCAAATAACAAAGCGGTGTGGGAGTAAAAAACTCTGCACCGCTTTTACTATCTCATTTTACAACCCCACCACGCAAAGAGCGAGGCGATTTTGCGGCGGTAGAATTTGCGAACAAAAAAAGAGCGGTCAAAACCGCCCTTTTAAAATCATATAAAACCTATTCGAGAATATCAGAGTAAAAGCAAGAATAATTCCTCACTCCTAACTCCTCACTACTTAGAAAGCAGCTTCTTTATTCTCTCCATAGCCTCAACAGTTCTGTCCTTGTCACCAAAAGCAGTAAGTCTGAACCAGCCTTCGCCGTTCTTGCCAAAACCTGCGCCAGGTGTGCCAACAACATTTGCATTCTCAAGAAGATAATCAAAGAACTCCCATGAACCCATGTTGTTAGGGCACTTGAGCCAAATGTATGGCGAGTTCTTGCCGCCTGTGTACTTGATACCAAGCTCGTCAAGTGTGGAAGCCATTACCTTTGCGTTGTTCTGATAGTATTCAATGTTTGCTCTTGTCTGTTTCTGACCCTCCTCAGTGAATACAGCCGCAGCAGCACACTGAACAGGATATGATACACCGTTGAACTTTGAGCCTTCACGTCTGCCCCAAAGCTGAGCGATAGATACTTCACTGCCGTCAGATGCCTTAACAACAAGCTCGTGTGGGATAACTGTATATCCGCATCTCATACCTGTGAAGCCTGCTGTCTTTGAAAGTGAGCACATCTCGATAGCACATTCCTTTGCACCCTCAACAGCAAAAATACTTCTTGGTACGTCCTTTTCTGTAATGAATGCCTCGTATGCAGAATCGTAAATGATGATAGCGTTGTTCTTCTTTGCATAGTCTATCCAAACTTTAAGCTGCTCCTTAGTGTAAACAGAACCCGTTGGATTGTTAGGTGAGCAAAGATAAATAATGTCGCACTTTACGTTCTCGTCAGGCATAGCCGCAAAGTTGTTCTCCTCGTTTGAATCAGCATAAATTACCTTTCTGCCGTTCATAAGGTTCGTGTCAACATAAACAGGATATGCAGGGTCTGTAATAAGCACTACATTGTCGTCACCGAAAATGTCAACAATGTTACCGCAGTCAGACTTTGCACCGTCGTTTATCCTGATGTCGTCAGCAGGAATGTCAACGCCGAAACTCTTGTAGTAGCCTGCAACAGCCTCTTTCAGGAAGTCATATCCTGCACCGCTGTCCTCATAGCCCTTGAATGTTTCCTTGACGCCCATTTCGTCAGCGCCCTTTTTCATTGCCTCAACAACGCACTTTGCGATAGGCTGAGTAACGTCGCCGATACCCATTCTGATGATGTCCGCCTCAGGGTGTGCCTCAGTGAAGGCCTTTACCTTCTTGGCAATGTTTATAAAAAGATAATTCTTTTCCAGCTTGAGAAAATTTTCGTTTATACTTGGCATAATTCCAACTCCTTTTCATTTTTGCGACCCGAAGTTTCACGGGTCAAACTTATAAAACGCACACAGCCGCAAAGCACATTCAAAACGCTCTGCGGCTGCCGCTTTTTTAACGCAGTGTCCGCTGCGAAATTTACATTACGATGTGACCTGAGAATACTGTTACAGCGTCGCCTGTAAGATATACAGCCTCGTCTGTGTATCTTATCTTAAGAGTGCCTCCCTTAAGTATAACAGATATTTCCTCGTCCTTTTTGCAGAATCCGTTAAGAACAGCCGCAACTGCTGCTGCACAAGCACCGGTGCCGCAAGCCCAAGTTTCGCCGGAGCCTCTCTCCCATACTCTCATCTTGAGTGTGTGGTCGTCGATCACCTTGATGAACTCAGCGTTCACTCTCTCAGGGAATATCTTGTCATGCTCGAACTCAGGACCTACCTTGTCAATGTCAAGGCTGTCAACATTGTTCATGAATACAACGGCGTGTGGGTTGCCCATTGAAACGCAGGTGATGTTGTAGTCATTTCCTGCAATGTTCACCTTTCTGTCAACTACCCTGCCGTTCTCATCAGGCTCAAGTTCAACAGGAACAAGGTGAGGAGCAAGAATAGCCTTGCCCATGTTTACAGTAGCACCGCTTACCTCACCGTAGTGACGGATAAGTGAAACTGTCATGATACCCGAAAGTGTTTCGATAGTCATTTCGTCCTTGTCAACAATGCCGTTATCTCTCATGAACTTAGCAACGCATCTGATACCGTTTCCGCACATCTTGCCCTCAGAACCGTCAAGATTGAACATTCTCATCTTAGCGTCTGCGACCTTTGAACGGCAAATAAGGATAACACCGTCACCGCCGATACCGAAGTGTCTGTCAGACAGATTGAGTGCCAGACCCTCAGGATTGTCTATTCTCTGGTCAAAGCAGTTGAAGTAGATATAGTCATTGCCGCAGCCCTGCATCTTTGTGAACTCAAATGTCTGCTTTTCAGTTCTCATGTTGTTTATATCAACTATCTCAGTAGTTGACTCAGTGTATTTACTTCTGATAGATGCCGCAATAGCGTTTGCAGTGTCGATAGAAGTCAGACAAGGAATATTCCACTCAACTGTCTTTCTTCTTATCTTAACAGAATCTCTTGTAGGTATCCTGCCCTTTGAAGAAGTGGAGATAACATAAGCTATCTTACCGCTCTCGATAAGTGTGAGAGTGTTATTGTCCTCGTTCTCGTGTATCTTAGCCACTACCTCAGCGTCGATGCCATGCTCGTGAAGCACCTTAGCAGTGCCGTTTGTAGCATATATCTTAAATCCAAGGTCAGCGAACATCTTAGCTGTCTGTGGTATCTCGCCCTTGTCAGAATCTCTGACAGTGATGAATACTCCGCCTTTCTTGCCAAGCTTGTAGCCAGCAGCAGTAAGGCCCTTATACAGTGACTCTTCAAGAGAATTAGAAACTGCAAGTACCTCACCTGTTGACTTCATCTCAGGTCCAAGGTGGTTGTCAACGCCGATAAGCTTCTCGAATGAGAATACAGGAACTTTAACGGCAACATATGGTGAATTTCTGTAAAGACCAGTGCCATAGCCCATGTCCTTGAGCTTTTCGCCAAGCATACACTTAGTTGCAAGGTCTACCATAGGAACGCCCGTTACCTTAGAGATATAAGGGATAGTTCTTGAAGAACGTGGGTTTACCTCGATAACATATATCTCGTCATGGTATGCGATATACTGAATGTTTACAAGACCCTTAGTGTTAAGAGCGATAGCAAGTTTCTTTGAGCATTCGATAATTCTGTTTATCAGGCTGTCAGAAACGTTCCATGCAGGATAAACCGCAATAGAGTCGCCTGAGTGGATACCTGTTCTCTCGATATGCTCCATGATACCAGGGATAAGGATATCCTCGCCGTCACAGATAGCGTCTATCTCAAGCTCAGTACCCATAAGATACTTGTCTATAAGTACAGGATTCTCGATTCCCTGGTCGAGAATGATAGCCATGTATTCCTTGATATCATCATCATTGAATGCGATTATCATGTTCTGTCCGCCGAGAACGTAAGAAGGTCTCATAAGAACAGGATAGTGTATCTTATTTGCAACCTCGAGAGCCTCGTCACAAGTCATGACAGTGAAGCCCTGCGGTCTTTTTATCTTAAGCTGTTCAAGCAGCTCGTCAAATCTCTCTCTGTCCTCAGCAGCGTCGATAGCGTCAGGAGGAGTACCAAGAATGTTTACACCATGTTCAGCCATATGCTTTGTGAGCTTGATAGCAGTCTGTCCGCCGAACGCCACAACAACGCCAACAGGCTTTTCAACTCTGATGATGTTCATAACATCCTCGTCAGTAAGAGGCTCGAAATAAAGTCTGTCAGCAGTGTCAAAGTCAGTTGAAACAGTTTCAGGGTTGTTGTTTACGATAACAACGTCATAGCCCTTTTCTTTGAGCGCCCATACGCAGTGAACTGACGCATAGTCGAACTCGATACCCTGACCTATTCTGATAGGACCTGAACCGAATACTATAACAGTCTTTCTGTCATGACCCCTGTTTGCAATGAACTCGCTTGCCTCGTCCTCGTTGTCATATGTTGAGTAGAAGTAAGGTGTCATAGCCGCAAACTCAGCCGCACAGGTATCAACCATTTTAAATACAGCATGAACAGGCTTTTCTATCTTCTTGCCTGTTATCTTCTCGATGACCTTATCAGTATAGCCTATCTTCTTAGCTTCAAGATAAGTTTCCTCGTTGAAGTTATTTTTGAGCGTCTTTTCCATGTCGATAAGCTTGCAAAGCTTATTGAGGAACCACTCGTCTATCTTAGTGATGCTGTGTATCTCATCAACAGAAACTCCACGTCTGAGAGCCTCGTATACAACGAAAAGTCTTTCGTCTGTGCAGTCAGAAAGTCTGTCATGGATAGTCTTGTCATCAAGGTCAAGCATCTTAGGTGAGATAAGGCAGTCATGACCTATCTCAGCACCTCTTACAGCCTTCATTATAGCCTGCTCAAAAGTTGAGCCAATTGCCATAACTTCACCTGTAGCCTTCATCTGTGTACCAAGCTCACGCTTAGCATAAACGAACTTGTCGAAAGGCCACTTAGGGAGCTTAACAACAACATAGTCAAGGGCAGGCTCAAAGCAAGCATAAGTCTTGCCTGTTACAGCATTCTTTATCTCGTCAAGAGTATATCCGATAGCTATCTGAGCTGCGACCTTAGCGATAGGATAACCTGTCGCCTTAGAAGCAAGTGCGGAAGAACGTGAAACTCTAGGGTTTACCTCGATAACAGCATACTCGAAGCTATCAGGGTTAAGAGCAAACTGACAGTTACAGCCACCCTCTACTTTAAGAGTATCGATTATCTTCAAAGCTGCGGAACGGAGCATCTGATATTCCTTATCAGCCAGCGTAACAGCAGGAGCGATAACGATAGAGTCACCTGTGTGAACACCAACAGGGTCAAAGTTCTCCATTGAGCAAACAGTGATAACGTTGCCCTTAGCGTCTCTCATTACCTCGAACTCTATCTCTTTCCAGCCTGCGATACATTTCTCAACAAGCACCTGAGTGATAGGTGAAAGATAAAGACCATTTCTTGTGATCTCTTTCAGTTCTTCTTCATCATTAACGATTCCTCCGCCAGTACCGCCAAGGGTAAAAGCAGGTCTGATGATAAGAGGATAACCGATACCAGGCTGATTAGCGAAGTCTACAGCGTCCTCAACAGTGTTAACGACCTTTGAAGGGATACATGGCTGACCGATAGACTCCATAGTGTCCTTGAACATCTGTCTGTCCTCAGCCTTGTCGATAGTTTCAGGGTTAGCACCAAGAAGCTTAACATTATACTTGTCAAGGAAGCCCTCCTTAGCAAGCTGCATAGAAAGCGTAAGACCCGTCTGACCGCCAAGGGTAGAAAGCAGGCTGTCAGGACGTTCTTTTTTGATAACTCTCTTAACAGTTTCAAGAGTAAGCGGCTCAATGTATATCTTGTCAGCCATAGCATTGTCCGTCATGATAGTAGCAGGGTTAGAGTTTATAAGAATAACCTCCAGACCCTCCTGCTTGAGCGCACGGCAAGCCTGTGTACCTGCATAGTCAAACTCTGCAGCCTGACCTATAACGATAGGACCCGAGCCGATAACGAGAACTCGCTTTATATCTTTATTTAAAGGCACTTAAATTCAATCCTTTCTGAAAAGTTTAGGGAAACGCTGAAAGTGAGGAGTGAGGAGTGAGGAGTTATCCCTTCTCACACTCTCGAAAACCGCACCCAGCAGCCCTCTGTGTTAAAGCTTAACGACCTCAGTAAAACATAATGTAGGGGCGAACAGCGTTCGCCCGTTCACTATCACGACCGCCCCATATAAAAGCCGCTCGAATAATGAACACTACAATAGTCATGTCAAACACATTCCGTCAGCCACGGGCGAACACTGTTCGCCCCTACTGTTGCAGAAACTGAGATCAATAATTTCTATACTTCAAAAAAATCAGAGCTTATTTCTTGTTAGTGTCAATGAGCTCAATAAACTCATCAAACAAGAAGTCAGTATCATGCGGACCACCACAAGCCTCTGGGTGGAACTGTACAGAAAATGCAGGCTCGTTGAGATATCTGATACCCTCACAAGTGCCGTCATTGGCATTTACATAAAGCACCTTTGCTTCACCCTCAGGGAGCGAATCGTTCTCTACTGCATATCCATGGTTCTGTGATGTTATATAAACTCTGCCTGTTTCAGTGTTCTCAGCTGGCTGGTTCGCACCTCTGTGACCATACTTCAGCTTGTGTGTCATCGCACCATGTGCAAGCGCCAAAAGCTGATGTCCAAGACAAATTCCAAAAGTAGGTATCTTCATCTCAGAAAGCTTTTTAAGCTCCTCGATTATCTCCACATTCTCCGCAGGATCTCCAGGGCCGTTTGAAAGCATTATGCCGTCAGGTGCAAGCTCCTTTATCCTCTCTGCCTTTGTGTATGCAGGAACAACAGTTACCTCGCAGCCTCTCTTGACAAGCTCTCTTCCAATGTTGTGCTTTGCACCAAAATCGTAAAGCACTACCTTTCTCTTGACCTCGCCATCAGGCTCGAATGTTTTCTCCTCCGAGCAAGTCGTGTTCTTTACAGCCTCAACTATCGTGTAGTTCTTCAGATCTGTCAAGCCGAAGCTTGAACCCTCAGGAACGATCTTTCCGTTCATAACACCCGACTCACGAACTATTTTTGTGAGCTGACGAGTGTCGATACCGTAAAGACCTACGATGTTATGCTGCTTTAAAAAAGTGTCAAGATCACCCTCACAACGGAAGTTGCTAGGCTCTTGACACCAATCTCTAACAATATAAGCTTTAACATGAGGACATTCACTTTCAAAATCCTCAGGAATAACGCCATAGTTACCAATTAACGGAAATGTCTGAACAACTATCTGTCCGTAGTAACTAGGGTCAGTAAGTGTTTCGAGATAGCCTGTCATAGCCGTAGTAAAAACAATTTCGCCAATAGCTTCGCCAGCTGCGCCGAAACTTTTACCCTCGAAAATAGTACCGTTCTCCAAAATCAGATACGCCTTCTGCACTATAAGCTCCTCCTTTTTCACGCAAATTTTTACGATTACTATTATAACACAACCGCCTGCCTTTGTAAAGGCTTTTAACACTTTTTTTAGTTTTTATTTTTCAGTGTAAAATAAAAAACGAGCAGACTAAAGTCCACTCGTAAAAACCTTATTCCGCAGCCGCAGATACAGCCCCGCTTTTCTGTTCACGTTCTCTGAAAATAAGTCCGAAGACGAACCTCACTATAGGGCCTGCAAAGAAAAGCTGCCAGCAAAGAGCCATAGGAAAGTTCATAGCCGTTGTTTCTAACCATACAGCAATAACTTCTCTGCCTGCGTCCTTAAAAAGAAGCGTAGCCGCAAGGCTCATGAGTGGGCACATAAAAATAACAGAGATAACAGATATGGCAAGCACAAGATGAAAAGGATTATCCTTTCTCACATCAACAATGCTGAAAGCCTTTTTCTTTGCTATCTTTCCCACAGCAAAAAAGTCAAGAACAAAAGCTATCGGAGCCATTATCACAAGCTCGTGAAAAGCCTTGAGAAATACGGCATTTGACATTCCGCCCATGTTGAGTGCAATGTTGTAGCATATCATGGCGTATACCATCACAAACACCATCAGCACCGTAAAAACTATCTCCTGAAACAAATTCTTTGGCATAAAAAATCCTCCTTATGATATCAAACCTACAGCCCTTTCGCAGACGCTGTGTTGTTCGTTATCATTCAGAGAATGTGCGTTTCCAATATAAACCTGTCCTAACAATATTCTATTGCTGTATTCCTTACTCATTCATTTTACCATATTTTAAGCCTGCCGTCAATTATCCAAATATGCAGAATATTTTCAAAAACTTGTCGAGAAAAATATATACTTTTACACAAAAAACGAGCAGACCAAAGTCCACTCGTCTAAAATACTATTTTCTCTTTTTCAACGCCGCTTTAAGCCCTCTCATGATAACATCTCTCGCCTTAACAGCGTCCTCCTTGTCAAGAGGCGGCGTGTCACCAAGAGGATAATCTATACCGAGCTGCTCATACTTTACCTTGCCCATAGTGTGATAAGGCAGAACGTCAAGCGCTTTCAAAGTCTTGAGCTGTGAGATAAACTCACCCAGCCTGAAAAGATATTCTTCCTTGTCCGTGATACCCGGCACAACAACATGACGTATCCATATAGGCACACCATGCTCCGACAAAAACTTCGCAAACGCAAGAATGTTGTCATTGTAATGCCCCGTAAGCTTCTTGTGTTCCTCACGGTCAATATGCTTGATATCCAGCATAACAAGGTCAGTGCATTTGCAAAGCCTTTCAAACTTTTCCGTGCTGTCAGGCGTAAAAGTGATGCCCGAGCTGTCAAGACAAGTGTGTATCCCATTTTCCTTAGCCTTTTCAAAAAGCTCCGTCACAAAGTCTATCTGTACCAAAGGCTCACCGCCCGTGCAGGTAATTCCGCCGTTTTTCATGAACTCTTTTACCGAGTCATATTCCGCCAGCAGACTTTCAACCGTTCTCTTTGTACCCGTGCCTATCTTCCAAGTATCAGGATTGTGGCAGTAAAGACATCTCATAGGACAGCCCTGAAAGAAAATAACAAACCTTATCCCCGGTCCATCCACCGTACCAAAGCTTTCCGTAGAATGTATAAATCCCTCCATGGGATATCCCTCCTTTTTTATTTCGCATGAACGCACGCCCGTTCAGCCTGCACAAACCATTCTGTAGGGGACGACGCCCTCGACGTCCCGTTTCTGCTCGCTCACAAATTTATATCACCGCACACCTATCCACAAAAAGTAACAAACGAGCGGCAGCTCTCATCCACATAAAACAAGATGTTCCATGTAAGACGACGCCGACCGCCCGTGTGCATATTATCCGCAAAGAAAACCATTCTATGCGGCAAAGCTCAAATTAAAGGCTCTTGTGGAACGTTCTTGAAATAACGTCGTCCTGCTGCTCCTTAGTAAGCTTTACGAAGTTTACAGCGTAGCCTGAAACTCTGATAGTGAGCTGTGGATACTTCTCAGGGTGAGCCTGAGCGTCCAGAAGAGTTTCTCTGTTAAGTACATTTACATTAAGGTGATGACCGCCTTTTTCAGCATATCCGTCAAGAAGTCCGATAAGGTTGTCTACCTGTGCCTCTGTTGGTTCAAAGTTTGCCATAGTATTACTTTCCTTTCTTAGTATTTATGGAAAACAAGTGGAGAACGAACCTCCGCTGTTTTCTAAAATAGGGAGTTAATCTTCATCTCTGTCAATAGCGTCCTCTTCCGTTGGCTGGCAGCAAGCAGTCTTGCCGTCACCGCCACAGTCAGAAGTGCTATAAGTTTTAACGTTCAGACCCTCTTCAGTTTCGTCAATGTCTATCGTAAGATGACCCTGACCGCCCATCATAAGTCTGTCAATGACGTCAACAAGCTCGTTTACCTGAGCCTCGTCCTCGTCCTTTTTAACATTAAACCCCATCTTCGTTAAGCTCCTTAGCTATGCTTTCAATATCAAGGTCGCCCATGAATACCTTGTCGTCCTTGCCAAGAGCGTCAGGAATGATAGAGAATGTGTTTGAGATACCGTCCTGAGCGTGTCTGAATGGCAGCTTAGCAACTGAAGAAAGTGATGCAGATGCGCCGTGAGTATCTCTGCCGTGCATTGGGTTAGCACCAGGAGCAAGAGGCACACCGATCTTTCTTCCGTCAGGTGTAGAACCAGTCTTCTTACCATAAACAACGTTAGATGTGATAGTAAGGATAGACATTGTAGGAACACCATCTCTGTATGTGTGATGCTTTCTGATCTTATCCATAAATGTTCTAACGAGGTCAACTGCGATCTTGTCAACTCTCTCGTCATTGTTGCCATACTTAGGGAAATCGCCCTCAACTTCGTAGTCAGTTACGATTCCGTCCTCATCTCTGATGCACTTTACCTTAGCGTACTTGATAGCAGAAAGTGAGTCTGCAACAACTGACAGACCTGCGATACCTGTAGCGAAGTATCTCTTAACATCTCTGTCATGAAGAGCCATCTGAACTCTCTCATAAGAATACTTATCGTGCATATAGTGGATAACGTTCAGTGTATTTACATACAGACCAGCCAGCCACTCCATCATATCGTCATACTTAGCCATTACATCATCATAATCGAGGTAATCGCCTGTAACCGGACGATACTTAGGACCTACCTGTATCTTTAGTCTTTCGTCAACACCGCCGTTGATAGCATAAAGCAAGCACTTAGCAAGGTTAGCTCTTGCACCGAAGAACTGCATCTCCTTACCGATCCTCATTGAAGATACACAGCAAGCGATAGCGTAGTCGTCACCGTGTGTAACTCTCATAAGGTCGTCGTTCTCGTACTGGATAGCTGAAGTCTTGATAGAAGTCTTAGCACAGAACTTCTTGAAGTTTGCAGGAAGCTTTGTGCTCCACAGAACTGTCATGTTCGGCTCTGGTGCAGGACCAAGGTTCTCAAGTGTGTGGAGATATCTGAATGAAGTCTTTGTTACCATTGGAACACCGTCGATAGAAACGCCGCCGATAGACTCTGTTACCCAAGTTGGGTCGCCTGAGAACAGTGAGTTATACTCAGGTGTCTAGCGAACTTAACAAGTCTGAGCTTCATGATGAAGTGGTCAACAAGCTCCTGAGCCTCCTGCTCTGTGAGGATACCTCTGTCCATATCTCTCTTGATGTAGATATCGATAAATGTAGAAGTTCTGCCAAGTGACATTGCAGCACCGTTCTGCTCCTTAACAGCAGCAAGGTAGCCGAAGTACAGCCACTGGATAGCTTCCTTAGCGTTCTTAGCAGGACGTGAGATATCGTAGCCGTAGATCTCGCCAAGCTTCTTGAGTTCGCCAAGGGCTCTGATCTGCTCAGAAAGCTCTTCTCTGAGTCTGATGTTCTTAGAAGTCATTCTTACCAGTGAAGTAGCAAGCTGATCCTTCTTGTCCTCAACAAGATAGTCTATACCATAAAGAGCAACTCTTCTGTAGTCGCCTATGATCCTTCCTCTGCCGTAAGCGTCTGGAAGACCTGTGATGATAGCAGCGTGTCTGGCAAGCTTCATCTCAGGTGTGTAAGCGTCAAAAACACCCTGATTGTGAGTTTTTCTATATTCAGTAAAGATCTTTACAACTTCAGGATCAACTGTGTAGCCGTTCTGCTCGCAAGCATTCATAGCCATTCTGATACCGCCGAAAGGCTGAAGAGAACGCTTGAAAGGCTTGTCAGTCTGGAAACCAACGATCTTCTCAAGATCCTTGTTAAGGTAACCAGGGCCGTGTGAGGTGATAGTAGAAACGATCTTAGTGTCCATATCGAGAACACCGCCGGCTTCTCTCTCCTTCTTTGAAAGCTCCATTACCTGTTCCCAGAGCTTAGTAGTTGCTTCTGTAGGGCCTGTAAGGAAGCTGTCGTCACCGTCATATGGTGTGAAGTTCTTCTGGATAAAATCACGAAGATTGATAGAAGTGTTTGACCATCTGCCGGGCTTAAAGCCTTCCCATTCGTCATAAAACTGTCTTTCCATTTTATACTCTCCTGACATAAGATTTCGGGCAGCACATATTACCTCAATATTCAGTATTGCGTACCTATTAATAATACTACCGCTCGTATGTTAAAATAATAACATACTTCAAAATCAAAGTCAAGTCACATTCAGAAATATTACTCTTACGCCATACTTCTTTCATATGTTAGAATCGGTTACCCAATTCACGGAAAATTATTTGAATAAAAAAAGTGATCGACTACAAAAAGCTCAAACATTTTTTTGCAACAAAAGCGGTGCAGAGCATTCCGCTCCGACACCGCTTTGTAATTGATTTTTTGCAATTCTTCTGTTGCTTTTCTGCACCGCTTAGCAGGCTTGCACCTATAGAGGCTCTGCCTCAAGCTCCGACAGGGCTTTGCCCTGTACCTTTTGCTATCTTCGCTCGTGGGTGCTTTTACTTTGTGTTGGTAATTTGCTCGGTATGGCGCTGCCATTCCTCACTCCTCACTCCTCACTTAAAAACTACGCTCTCTCGACTTTGAGCAGATTTGTCGTACCGCTCATTCCAAGCGGTACTCCTGCTGTAATAACAACAAGGTCGCCCTTCTTCAGATAGCCAAGCTCCACAGAACGCTCCAGAGCGTGTCTGATGAGTTCGTCAGTGTTTGTTTTCTCTTCGATAACGCCTGCTCTGATACCCCATGAAAGGCTGAGCTGATGATATGTTGTATCGTCAGTTGTAAGTGCGATTATAGGACAGTTCGGACGGAATTTTGAAAGCGTTCTTGCTGTTGTTCCGCCCTTTGTTACTGTCAGGATCGCTACAGCATTAAGGTCATGGGCAGTTGTAACAGTAGCGTGTGAGATAGCGTCAGTGATAGATGAATTTCTCTCGTCTGCTCTTTTCTTGAAACGTGAGATATAGTCGATATCCTTTTCGGTCGTTTCTGCGATAAGGCTCATGGTCTTGACAGCCTCAACAGGATATTTACCTGCGGCAGTTTCCCCTGAAAGCATTATAGCAGACGAGCCGTCATAAATAGCGTTTGCAACGTCGGTTATCTCGGCTCTTGTAGGACGTGCATTTGTTATCATAGACTCCAGCATCTGAGTAGCTGTGATAACGTTCTTGCCTGCGTTGTAGGCTTTTCTGATAAGCTCTTTCTGGATAGCAGGTATCTGCTCGAAAGGTATCTCAACGCCCATATCTCCTCTTGCTACCATTATTCCGTCAGCAGCGTCAAGGATCTCGTCAATATTGGCAACACCCTGAGCGTTTTCTATCTTAGCGATAATTCTAGGATTGAACCAGCCAAGGCTCTGAGTAAATTTTCTAAGATAAATAACGTCAGCGCCTGTTCTTACGAATGAAGCTGCGATATAGTCAAATCCCATTTTTGCGCCAAATTCAAGGTCAGCCATATCAGCGTCAGAAATGTAAGGCATAGAAAGGTTCACATCAGGTACGTTGATACCCTTGTGGTCGGAAACAACGCCGCCGTGGATAACTTCGCAAACGATGTCAGTGTTGTCAACTCTCAGTGCTTTCAGCTCGATATTTCCGTCATTGATAAGTATTCTAGTGCCTACAGAAACGTCCTTTGGAAGCTGTGGGAATGTGATAGAGCAGATAGTTTCGTCGCCCTCCACTTCTCTTGTGGTAAGTGTGAATGTATCGCCGTCCTTGATAGTAACAGGCTTGTGATCCTTAAAGTTTTTAAGTCTTACCTCAGGTCCTTTTGTATCAAGAAGAGTTGCAATATTAACGCCAAGTTCTTCCCTTAGCTTGCATACAGTTTCAAAACGAGCCTTATGAACACTGTGGTCAGAGTGTGAGAAATTGAATCTCGCAACGTCCATGCCGTTTTTCATAAGCTCACGCATAATGTTTTCGTCATCTGTGGAAGGTCCGATAGTGCATACGATCTTAGTTTTTTTCATTTTTACTCTCCTAACATACATTACTATTTCAACGCATTAGCGTTTTAATCCAAAAAATAAATCTTTTTAATTTATTATAACCGATTTTAACTTAATCGTCAATAGCGCAATGTATAATTTGTGTAAAATTGAAAGACAAAATCATACATTTGTTTTAAAACAAAAAACGGACGGTCTAAATAACCGCCCGTTCAACATCTTATCTTCCGAAGCAATCCTCGCAAAGCTCACGAAGATCCTTTGCCGCCTTTTCAATATCAGGCTGAGAAACCACCGCAGAAACTACCGCAGCGCCGTCAATACCCATACCCTTAAAGTTCGGCACAGTTTTTTGATTAACTCCGCCTATTATTACGATAGGGATATCCACAGCCGCTCTTATTTCTGCAAGCTGTTCCTTTGTGACAGCTCTTGCGTCTGTCTTGGTGTTGGTGGCATACATTGCGCCAACGCCAAGGTAATCTGCACCGTCTGCCTGTGCTTTTTTAGCTTCTTCAAGAGTTGCCGCAGAAATACCTATTATCTTGTCCTCACCGAGGATTTTTCTTGCAACTGCACATGGCATATCGCTCTGTCCCAGATGAACGCCTGCACAATCAACAGCCTGTGCAATATCAAGTCTGTCGTTGATGATAAGCGGCACATTGTATTTGTCCGTTATCTTTTTTACTCTGACTGCAAGCTCATAGAATTCTCTTGAAGTGCAGTCCTTTTCTCTTAGCTGAATAACTGTACAACCGCCTTTTACGCCCTCCTCTACAGACTGCTCAATAGTTTCGCAGGACATAAGCCCACGGTCTGTACAGAGATAAAGCGTGTAGTCAATTTTCAATTTGTCCATTTTTTTACCCTCTTATCTTTTATCATAAAATAACTTCCATACCTGTCTTGTATGGCTTCAGGCCTGCCTTTTCGTAAAATTTTCTTGCCGACGGATTACACTCCCACACGTTGAGAGTAACATTATAACAGCCCTGCTCCTTAGCGAATTTCTTCACCGCCTCGTAAAGTACCGAGCCGATATGCTGACCTCTGCAATTTTCATCAACACACAGATCGTCGATATACAAAGTCTTTATATCCGTGAGAACATTGTCGCCCTTATGATCCTGAAACACACAAAAAGCGTAGCCCTTCATCTCATCATTTTCATCAACTGCGGCAAATATAGGCTTAGTTTTATCCTTGAGCATATCTTTAAGCTCGTTATCAGTATACTTTTTCGCACCCTCTTTAAAAAGGTCAGGTCTGCCCTGCTGATGAACTCTCTCTACCTGATAGAGCAAGCTGTTCATTTGCGGTATATCCTTTTCACAAGCAAATCTTACGGTCATTTTTCATTCTCCTTTGTATGAAAAAGTATAATATGCAGTGCAAACGGACGAACACTGTTCGCCCCTGCAAGCAACATCACCACATAAAATTTAGTGGCATCACATTGATATGATACCACTAGATCTGAAATATTGCAATACTAAACTTCTTCTATCCTAGCCTTAGCCGCAAATACCTGACTATTCATTTTGCTGATTGCGTCAATGATAGAAATATGGAAGCTTCCAGAGCCTATCTCTCCAGCATTTTCATATGCGAACTCGCCTGCTATGCCCATGCTTGCAATGCCTGTTACAGCGGCGGTATACATATCGTCGCAAGCACCTGCGAATGAGCCTACAAGTCCTGTTGTCATACAGCCTGTGCCTGTTACCTTTGAAAGATATGGGTGACCGTTTGATATCCTTGCGACTCTTTTTCCGTCTGTTATTGTATCCACCGCACCTGTGATAGCTGCAACGCAGTTATACTTTGCGGCTGTTTTTTTCGCAACGGAAACAGGGTCGTTTTTCTCGTCAGCTTCCGAGGTGTCAACACCCTTTGTGGAAACTTCTAGTCCTGCAAGATATGACATTTCAGAAAGATTTCCTCTAAGTATGCTTATCTTCACATTTTCAAGTATACGCTTTGCAGTTTCATTTCTGAAATTTGATGCGCCTGCTCCAACCGGGTCAAAAACCACAGGAACGCCAAGCTCGTTGGCTTTCTTTCCAGCAGCTACCATTGACTCGACCGTTCTTGCATTGAGAGTACCCATGTTTATAACGAGAGCCTTTGAGATAGAAGTTATATCGGCTGCTTCTGCGATATCGTCTGCCATGATAGGTGAAGCGCCAATGGCGAGAATGCAGTTTGCAACGTCATTTACAGTAACATAATTTGTGATACAATGCACCAAAGGGCATATATTTCTTACCTTGTCTGCTGCTTTCGCACAGCTTTCAATTATAGTGCCCATTATGCTCTTACCTCCTTTGAGAAGCCAAGGAAATTATCAAATACTTTTGCCTTTTTAAGAGCTGTAACGATAACGATAGCAAGAACTGTACCGCCTGCACAGCTTACAAAGAAAGGCAGGATATAAACTGTTATTGCTGCGGCTGGTGCGCCAACGAGAAATCTGGCAACAGGATATGCAAGAAGTCCACCGAGGACTGATGTACCGAAAAGCTCGCCGACATAAGCGGCAGGGAGCTTCTTTATGTACTTATAGAGCATACCTGCAACGAATGCGCCAACCATTGAACCCGGGAACGCAAGGAGAGAGCCAAGTCCCAGAAGATTTCTGAGAAGTGCGGCTGTGAAGCCAACGCCCACTGCCCATGCAGGTCCAAGGAAAACTGCACCGATTATGTTTACAAGGTGCTGAACAGGTGCGCACTTTGAAGCGCCGATAGGGAACGAAACAAGCGAGCCTACCACTGCAAGGGCTACCAATACTGCTGCGAATACCAATTTGTGAATGTTTGTCTTTTTCATTTTTATTCCTCCATATCGTATCGCACCGCCGAACGAAAAAGAGCAAGATATCCAGCGGCGCACAGACCGTGGCTATGCTATCCGCTCACGATCTGACGTTAATTATTTTCGGTCGGTGCTCCATTGCACCCTCTCACCCCGAAACACGGGTTCCCTCGCTGAATACTTTTTATGAAAAAGTTCGCAAGACGCTCCTCTTGCACATTACATTCTTTTTATATCTGCTCTCATGTAATTGTCCGATTTTTCGTACAATTGTCGAGCTGACATTCAATTTTTATATCATGCGGGCGAACGCTGTTCGCCCCTGCATCGAGTTTTCTACTTCTCTGAGCAGAATTTAACCTCTTTGCCCTCGAGTATCATGTTTGTTGTTCTAACGGCACACATCTTGCCGCACATTGAGCAGGTATGTCTGTCGGCAGGTGGGGTCTGCTCAAAGAATCTTCTTGCCTTTTCACCGTCAAGTGCTATCTCGAACATTTCGTCCCAATCCATTTTGTGACGTGCCGCTGCCATTTTATCGTCCATATCTCTTGCACCCTTTACGCCCTTTGCGATATCTGCGGCATGGGCTGCTATCTTGCTGGCGATTATGCCCTCCTTAACGTCGTCAACGTCAGGAAGTCTGAGATGCTCGGCAGGAGTAACATAGCAAAGGAAGTCTGCTCCGCTTGCTGCGGCGATAGCTCCGCCGATAGCTGATGTGATATGGTCATAGCCAGGGGCGATATCTGTTACCAAAGGTCCAAGTACATAGAAAGGTGCACCGTGGCATATCTTCTTTTCCATTATCATATTTGCGGCGATCTCGTTCATTGCCATATGGCCAGGACCCTCTACCATTACCTGAACGTCCTTTTCCCACGCTCTCTTTGTGAGGTTGCCAAGCTCGATAAGCTCGGAGATCTGAGCGGCGTCGGAAGCGTCTGCAAGACATCCCGGACGGAGTGCGTCGCCAAGTGAGATAGTAACGTCATACTCTCTGAGTATTTCAAGCACCTCGTCATAATACTCGAAGAATGGGTTCTCGTTGCCTGTCATCATCATCCATGCGAAGAGCAGTGAACCGCCACGGGAAACGATATTCATTTTTCTTCCTTCACGTCTGAAAGCTTCGATTGCACGTCTGTTGATACCTGCGTGGATAGTCATAAAGTCAACGCCCTCTTCTGCATGGGCTTTTACTACCTTAAGAAAGTCCTGAGCGGATATCTCAAGGAGGTCTTTATCGAGGTAGCCGATAGCGTCATACATAGGAACAGTGCCTATCATGGCAGGCGACTTTGCTACTAGCTCTTTTCTGAAAGTATTGGTCTTGCCGTAGTTTGACAGATCCATGATAGCTTCAGCGCCGAACTTGATAGCCATATCCACTTTCTGCATCTCAATGTCATAATTCTTAGCGTCACCTGAGATACCGAGATTTACGTTTATCTTAGTTTTAAGGCCTTTGCCGATACCCTCGGCAGAGAGAGCAGTATGGTTTACGTTGGCAGGGATCGCCACCTGACCTGCTGCAACAAGAGCCATAAGCTCGTTTACGTCCATATTTTCTTTCTTAGCCACTGTTTCCATTTCAGGGGTAACGATACCCTTTTTAGCGGCTTCCATTTGAGTTTTATAATTTCTCATAGAACAGTTCCTTTCAAATCGTAATAGTCATAAAAGTGATTAACGGGGCTATGTCCTTTGCCCACTGTGAATGATTTTTCTATTGCCTCGGTGATATAGTTTTTCGCCTTTGTTACAGCGGAGAGCATATCCATACCGTGGGCAAGGTTTGCAGTTATGGCAGATGACAGAGTACAGCCAGTGCCATGGGTATTAAGCGAATCAACACGCTTGCAGGCAAGCTTATGAACACCCTCTGGGGTACAGAGATAATCCACAGCGTCGCCGGTGAGATGACCGCCTTTGACGAGGACGTTTTTTACGCCCATATCCATTATTATCCTTGCGGCTTTTTCCATATGGTTTTCATTCTTTATCTCCAAGCCTGAGATAGCTTCGGCTTCGGGGATATTCGGTGTAAGGAGCGTAACTATAGGAAAGAGCTTTTCCCTCATGGTGGAAACAGTTCCGCCCTCAGAGAGAGCGTCTCCGCTTGTAGCGACCATGACGGGATCGCAGACGATAATACTTGGTTTATACTCATTAAGCTTATCCGCAACTGCTGAAATAATTTCGGCAGTTGGGAGCATACCGAGTTTTACGGCATCGACGTGGATATCCTCAAACACAGCGTCTATCTGTTTTTGTATCTCCTCAACGGGTACGTTGAAAACAGACAGCACACGGGTAGTATTTTCAGCGACGACAGAGGTAATAACGCTCATGCCGAAAGTTTCATTAGCGCTGAAGGCTTTAAGGTCGCTTGTATACCTGCGCCACCGGAGCAATCCGAGCCTGCCACTGACAAACATTTTAACATACTTTATTCCTTTCTTATGGAAAAGGGGAAACAAAAAAACCTCCTGACCATGCAGGAGGTAAATTTACACAAAACTTGCTTCCTACACTGGTATTGACCAACAGGTTCAAAGGGTCAGGTTTTACCTTCTCAACCCAGCTTTTTGCTTGGGTCCCCCTGCAAACTTTATTCGATTTTTCGCAGTTTTTCTGCTTTTTTATTATAACACTGGTCAGCGAGATTGTCAAGGAAAAATTGTGCAGATATCGCAAGTATTATCGAGCAAACAAAATCGGGCTGTCGAGGGCGCCAGCCCCTACAGTTATTCGACAGTTTGTTATGCCGCAAGATCGCTTTGCTTTACAGTATTCTCCTGATAGTGTTTATCTTACCGCAATACTTGATATTTGCAAGAGGCTGTATTCTGATCCCATAATATGTACTCATGGCATGGACTATTTTTCCGCCGCCTATATACATTGCTACATGGCCATAGTTATTACAGATTATCAGGTCGCCTGCTTCTATATTCTTCAAAGACACTGCTTTTCCCATTTTTGCCTGCGAATATACGCTGTTATACATATTCACACCGGCTTTTCTATAGGCTTGCATTGTCAATCCACAGCAGTCCGTTGCCTTATACTTTGTTCCGCCCCAGACATATCTTCCACCGTTCATGCTTGCGGCATAATCAACGGCTGTTTTTATTCTTGCTTTTCTCTCAGGTGTACGCTTCACACCTTTTCCTACCTTGACGTACTTACCCTTATAATCACCTTCATTAATAAGGACATAATTTGCTCCGCCGATATTCTTGTTCTTACCTGCCACACGCTTATTTTTATCGGTAGTGAGAGTACCCGACACAGCCACAGAGACTTTTGTTTTTGAAGATTTCTTGAACCTACCGTTTTTAAAGCTATAAAGCTGAACGTTTTTATCTATATGATAGTATGTTTTTGCTGCTGTCTTTACGTTGAGGACCGATGACTCTGACTTGGCACTGCCGTTTACCGCTTTGACAGTGACTTTATATTTTGTGGAAGCTTTAAGATAAAGCTTGCCATCATCGGTTATATTTATATAGTTATCCTTTTTAAGTGCCTGCCATGTATATTTTCTTACATAGCGTCCGTTTACATAGACCTCAAATGTAGTCTTTGATGAAAAGCTGGTGAGATTTTTTATTCCTGCTTCTATTTTGTTTGAATACGCTTGTCTTTTTATCAAAACAGGTTTTGTCATCGAGTCAGCGGCAGAAGCTGTTATAACATTCACATAAGTCTTATCGGATCCCTGCGGTGCAAATGCCACAAAGCTTATCATTATAACTGATGAAATTATCACTGCTGTTATTTTTCTTATTATGTTGATAACGGATCAATCCTTTCCATTTTTTTGCATTTATGAACTTATACGATTTCATTTATACTATTATACACCGTAAATTATTACAACCTGTAATAATTAAGTTCTATTTTGTAAACCTTTATGGCA
>NZ_QTYG01000038.1:0-26602 GCF_003462045.1 Ruminococcus sp. AM31-15AC
TAACGCTTAAAAAGCACTCAATCACTTGCGAAAAGATGAAAATAATGTTATAATTATAAAAATGCGTTTTGTGTATTTTTAAAGTTTTTTGTTATGAATGCACAAAATGTATAAATAAGTGGAGGTGTATCTACATATTATGAAGAAATTTTCCTATGTTGCTAAGGATACCTCGGGAAAAACCATAAAGGGTATCTATGAGGCTGAGGATGCACAGGAAGTACTGGACAAGATCCACGAACAAGGTCTTTTCTGTATAAGTTATACAGAAGCATTGGGCGGTGCAGGCAAACAATCTGTGCACAAGTTCAATACTAAGGAACTTGCTTTCTGCTGCCGTCAGCTTGCGGCAATGATGACATCGGGTCTTACCATTGTTAAAGCGCTCGACATTCTCTATAAGGAAGAGGAGAATAAGGGTGCAAAGGATGTTTGGAGAAGCGTTTATGACGATGTTCAGAAAGGTCAGAGCTTTACCGAGGCTCTCGATACAAGAAGAGGAAGCTTTCCGGACTTTTTCATTTCAATGGTAGACGCAGGTGAGACCTCAGGTACGCTTGATATGACAATGCAGCGTCTGAGCGATTATTATGCAAACTCAAACAAGTTGAACAATAAGGTAAAGAGTGCGATGACTTATCCTATCATACTTGGCGTTCTTTGTATCGTCATGGTAATCGGTATGTTTACGTTCATCATGCCTATATTTGCAGGTCTTATGCCAGAGGATCAGATGCCTGCACTTTCTAAGGCTCTCTTCTCATTCAGTGACTTTTTCAAGGCAAAATGGTATATCATTCTTATCGTGGTCGTTGTTTTGATATTCGGTTGGATATACGCCTTGAAAGTACCGTCAGTCAGACTTAAATTTGACTATATCAAGATAAAGATGCCTGCCGCCGGAAAGCTTATAGTAAAGATCTACGAGGGTCGTTTCGCAAGAACTCTTTCATCACTTTATTCAAGCGGTATCCCAATGGTAGAGTGTCTTGAACGTTCGTCAAGAATACTTGGAAACGCTTATGTTGATAAGATGTTCATTCAGGTAGTTGATGAAGTTAAGCAGGGCGCACCTCTTTCAGCGTCACTTGCAAAAACAGAGATATTTGAAGGAATGTTTACTTCCATCATCTATGTCGGTGAGGAATCAGGTGCTCTCGATGAGATCCTTGAGAAAACTGCTGACTACTATGAGGAAGAAGCAGACGCAGCCGTTACAAGACTTGTAGGACTTATGGAACCATTGCTCATCGTATTCATGGGTGTTGCGATCGGTCTTTGCCTTGCGGGTATCTTCCCACTGCTCTACGGTTCATTGTCAGGTCTGGAAAACTAAGGGTCTGCATTTTGTGTTCGTTAATTTTAAATATCTCCTCTCCTTTAAAACGGAGAGGGAAGATATTTGTTTTGAAAAATAATTTAAGAGGTGAAGGAATAAATGCTATCATTTGATATTTCTGATAGACAAATCAACATTGTTAAAGGTGATAACTCCTCTAACAAGATAAGGATCGAAAGATCTTTGCAGGTAGACGTTCCTGAGGATATGATCCTTAACGGTGAGGTCATCAACCTTTCAGGTCTGTCCGAGTTACTGCTCACTCAGATCAAGGCTGAGGATATGATGGATAAGGACGCTATCGTTACTTTTTCATCGAGCAACATCGTATTCAAGGAGCTTGTAGTTCCAAAGGCAAAGGGTAATGAGTTCCTGCTTATGGTACAGAACCATATGAGCCAGGAAATGGGTATCACAGATGAGTATTCTATCTCATATACAGTAGTAGGTGAAGCAGGCGAGGATAATCCTGGTGCAGTGAAGGTACTTGCAACAGCTTGCCCTAGTACGATAGTTGAAAGCTACAGAAAGCTTTATAACATTATGGGCATGAACCTCAGATCTGTTAACATCGGATGTAACTCTATCGCAAGAATCGTTCTTGCTGACAAGTCCAACATGGAGAAAATGCCACTGTTGGTTTGCCAGATCGATAAGAACTTCCTTGGTCTTACACTTTTTGAGAATGGACAGATGGCATTCGCCAGATACGTTCCTATCTCAGAAGATGATTATGATTCTGACGATTATATCACTGAAGCTCTTAACGAGAACATCTTCAGAATGGAGCAGTTCAATAAGGCAAGAGGCGGTTCAGGACTTGAAAATGTTATTCTCTATGGCTTTATCGAGGACTACATCAAACTCGTTGACGCTCTTGACGGTCTTGATATAAAGGCTTCCGTTCTCGGTGTGCCTGCTCAGATCACAGGTTTCGAGAACTTCGAGTTTACAGTATTCGCTAATGCTATCGGTGCTCTCTATAAGAGAAACAAGGCAACAGAGAAGATCAACCTCCTCGAAGTCGATCAGTCCACAGGTAAGGGCGGCAACAGCGGAATGGGTTCGCTGCTCATGACAGGCGGTATCTTCGCTGCGGCAGCCGCAGTGCTTATCGCAGGTGCAACACTTGTTATTAATCTCAGGAAGAGTTCTATCGAGAAAGATATAGACAAGACTAATGATAAGATAGCTGTTTGCAATGAGAAGATCGCCCAGAACCAGATACTTCACAATAAGATGAAGATCATGCAGGATTATTCAAACTATGTTACATCAGCAAATGCAGCTCTTGAAACACTTCCGGTCGTGTCAAGTGAGATGTTTGACGATATCAAGGAAGCTCTTGGTTCTTTCAAGTATGAAGGCTTTACATATAACCTTGAAGCTGGTACAGTAACACTTACTAAGGTTGAGCTTGATGATCAGTCAGATGTAAAAACAGCAATCGATGCCCTTGTAGGTACAGGACTCTTCCAGGAAGATGTAGGATACAACGGATATTCGATCGGTGAAGAAGGCAGCTCAGGCGTAACGCTTGATTCGCTGACACTTTATCTTAAAGAAGAGGGCGAGGGTGAATAATTATGAAGTTGAATTATCGTGATAAAATGATTTTGATAGTAGTATTCGTACTGCTTATAATTGTTGCAGGTTTTATGCTTTTTATTAAGCCTGCCATTGATGAGTGTAGTCAGGCAAGCAGTGATCTGGAATCAGCAAAGGTACAGCTCAGCGAGCTTGAAGATCAGGTAGACAAGGATAAGAACCTTGCCGCTGAGATTCAGACACTTTATACAAGCACCTCACAGGTCGCAGCTAACTTCTATGATTATCAGGTAGCATACAAGGCTACTGATAAGGTTCGTGAGCTTTTTAATGTTGATGATGTAAAGATCAAAAACTCCAATATGACTATTTCATCATACGGCAGCACAGTTCTTTCGCCTTTTGCTTATGAGTCAACAGCAACAGCTACTGATTTTGACACTAAGGTAGATGAATACAATAATGCAAGCACAACTGATTCATCAGCCGCAGACGCTAATGCAGATGCAAATGCAGCTGCAGAAGATCCTAATGCAGCAGCTGGACAGACAATAGGTTACTATAGCCTTAACATTCAGTTCAAAAGCTCGCTTTCAGGTTTCAAGAATTTTGCTGACAACCTGACGACAAACAACGAAAAGAGCATGGTGATCGAGAATGTTAGCATTGAAAATGTCAACGAGAGCGAGATCTCAGGCTCTATGACACTGAATATGTACGTTCTGAAGAAGCTTGCTGATCCTTCTGCCAGCTAAGAGAAAACTATTTGGTAGGATAAGGAATATTTCTTGTCCTGCCAATTAGTGCTATATAATGATTAAAAATTTTATATAAGTAATCAACTTGTGTAAAATGAAAAAAGTATAGCATAAATGATAATAAAACTAAGAAAGGTGGTTAATATGAAGAATACTCCGAAGAGGAAACAAAGAAACAAACCCGGAGTCGTGCTTTTCACAGCGGTTGCTGTCATGCTCATGCTGTCAATACTTTTGACTGCAACTGTTTCTTTTGTTTCGGTAAACAGGACAAAAACAAATGATAACTATAAGAGCAAACAGGCTTATCTGACAGCTTCATCTACTCTTGAAAGCTTTATTAATCAGATACAGACTGATACTGCTCCAACCAATGACCCTACTGCAAAGGCTCAGCAGAAAAAGGCCATAGATAACCTTAAAAAGCTGGCAAGTGCTAACAGCGGTAAGGGTACTACTACTACTGTAAGTTACAACGGCGGTGACGGTAAAAGCGATAATATCGGTACCACAAAGATAACTGTAGCACAGGAGGGTACAAGTGTTGCAAATATCGTTGTTACCTGTGAAACTACTTATCTGGGAAAAACTGAAAAGGTAGCAGCTCATATTTCCACGCAGTCAGTTACAAAGCCTGCCGAGTATACAAATACTATCGAGCTTGTTGGTAACGGTGGCGCAGGTTACGATAACCTTAATGTTATCGGTGATATGGCTGGTATCAATAATACCACTGGTAAGGTCTATAGATTTACAAACAATACTAGTATCTATGGTTCTTATCTTATGTATGGTTCTTTAGAGGTTTCACTCAGCCTCTTATCATGCTCAAGCCTAGTCTTGTAGATGAAAAGCAGGGTTCAACTGTTACAATTTCTGAAAACCTTGATGTTTCAAATGAATTCCACATCAACTCCACAATGGCAAGAGCAGACGGATATAACTATGTTAATATCGGTCAGAAGCTTTCCACTTCAAACCATATGGACGTTGGTTCTTCAGGTTTTGATGTCGATTTGTTCTGTTGTGAAGCTAACATTGGCGGAAATGACTATACACAGTATGGTAACTTCTACGTTTATAAGGGCGCAGGTGCTTATAATGGCGATGCAACATTTGGCGCAAATGGTCAGACGATCAATGGCTCTCTCTATGTCGAGGGTGATCTTAATGTCACAAAGTCACTTAAGGTAACAGGCTCTGTATATGTTACCGGCACTATCACAGGTAAAGATAAGATCGTCTGCACGGCTTCAAATATTCATGAAGGAGCTGTTCTTAGCAAAGCAGGTCGTGACGCAAAGCCACAGATACCTGTATCTGCTGATGCCTATGTATATTATCCGGAAGATTTCTTCATGAGCAATGATACTAATGTGACAACGATCTCTGATCAATATCAGGCTTTCTATAATGGCAAAAACACTAAAACTTTCAATACCTTTGCAAGCGATCCAAGCTATTGGAATAATGTTGACTACACGCTTACTGAGCTAATAGACCTTACAGGAACAGGAGCTAAGACTCCAGTTACAAGCCGCTACAAATTGAGAATAACATCAAGCTGTACATGGGCATCTGATCTTTCGTTCAATGATTATGGCAATGGTTCAAGGATCCTCGTTGATGTTTCTGATTCTTCGGGTGATATCGTTATAAGACTTCAGAATGGCCTTAATCTTGGAGCAGAATGGTCACCTGTAATAGTTGTTAGAAATCGTTCAACTATAATTGATACGACTACAGGTGACAGAAAATACAACTGCTATTTTGTTTCAGACTCAGGCAGTGCTATTACACTTAATGGTATCGACTCAGTAACAGGCAAGTCACAGCATTCAGGCTCTAGTGCTTGTAACTATAGCTTTAAGGGACTTAAGGTATTTGATTATGATACTTACGTTCGTATGTTTGATTCTTCTGTTCTCAATAATACAAAGGGTAACCCTGGCTTACCACAGAGCGGCTTTGTTCTCAACCCTACATCTGTAGATGTTGCAGGCTCTTACAGACCGAAAAACAGCAGCATCATCTTCCTGTTTGGTGAGAACACAACACTTAACGCTACAGATCAAAGCTTCTTCCAGGGCTCATTCTATTCACCACAGGCTATCGTTAATATCGCAACAAGCGGTCTTGGCGGACTTGTGGTAACAGACTCAGCAGGCGGAATAATGACCGTTCAGTGCTGTGCAGTCGGTGTAGTTATCGCAAACAGCTTTGGTAACGCCAATACAGCGTTCTATGTATACACTAAGCCTTCAACTACTTCTGTAATGCAGAATGCGAAGGGCGGCAAGGACGATTCAGCATTCGGATATACTCTTGACAGATATGATCACTATTAATTGAAAGGAGTATACTCATGAAAAAGAACAGCAAAAATAAAAAGGGTATGACTCTTGTAGAGGTCATCATAGCAATGGCACTTTTGTCAGGTATGTCAGCTATGCTTGTTACAGTTGCTGTAGCGGCAAAAAAACAGAATCTTGAAAACTACTACCGCAACAATGAAATGTATACTCAGGCAGTAAATGCCGAGCAGTATAATGATAACAAGACCGTCAATATGAACGAGTTGAAGGTAAACAAGTTCTCTTCAAGCGGCAAAACTACAAATGAGTTTGCCCTTGAGGCAGACTTTGGAAGTGGCATAAAGTTCAATACTACAGCCTATGGCTTTAAAGCAAAGCTTAATAATATTGATGAAGACGCAGGCTATCAGCTTAAATTTCTTCAAGGTAAGGACGTAAACATTACACCTAATCCTGAAAAGAGCGTATATTGGGTAAAATTTTACAACAATTCAGGGGCAGATATGAATTTCTATGCTCTCACTCCTGAGCTTACAGGCGGAAAGTTCTTTGATGTAAATAATAACTCATCAGGAAATTCACTTCTTATCCCTATCGGCGACGGCGGAAATCAGCAGTTTGGCGTTGTGCTTTCAGGCGTAACAGGAAGCGATTATTTCGGCTTCTCACAGTCATCTGATCTTTACAGCAGCACTCCAACAGCCGATGCAGCTGCATTTAAGATCACAGCTGCGACCTTTGACCATTATCTTGAAAAAGATGCGTCAGGTAAAGCTACAGGTTATGTAGTTATCCATTATATGGGTGGTTCTGACTACAAAAATCAGGCTGACTATGACGCAGCAATGGCAACACCATAAGGAGGGAGGATCTTGAAAATGAATAAAAACCGCAAGGGTTTTACCCTTGTTGAGCTTATCGTTGTGGTAACGATTTTCGGCGTGATCCTCGGAGCTATCCTTAATATGATCAAACCTGCAAATAACGTTTATCATGACGCTGATGCAACAATGGAAAGCAATGTCATAGGTTCAGGTCTTATAGACTATCTTGATGATGAGCTTAGATATTCGACCAATGTTCTTGTGCTTAAAGATTATATTGGTGTGCCTGATGTTTCAACCTCTGGTACTATCGGTGCAAGCGGTGTGACCTATTCAAACTGTATCGTTATTGACAATAATAATCTTCGTGGCTATAGTCTGAAAAACTATTCAGGCAGCGACACGGATACAGCCGCAAAGAGAATGGGTGCAAAAGGCTGTATCATCAATGTAGGTAAGGTAAATACAGAGGGCTTAAACTTTAATAATTCTGCTGTTGCAAGAGGCGTTGATTTTTACGACAATTATAAGTTTGATATCAGTGCAAGTATCAGCAAAATTGAGGAAATGTATACTCTCGACGTTTCTCTTACAGCCTATCAGCCAACATATGAGAACGGAAGCTATACTTTTACGAAAACAAAGTATAAAAAGGACGCAGCAGTAAATCTCACAAATATTAACATAGATGAAGGCGATTCATACAATGTTAATGACTATAAAGATTTCTCTGTAGCTCCTGATTATGTCACATATCCTCAGGCAACTACTGCTCCTGCAGGTTGCACAGCTCAGCAGGAAAAGTATTATGGTTTTGATGCTTCAAACACATATACTTATATTTTCTATGATAAGACAACAGTTTCAAGTTCAAAAACATACAGTGTAAAGTTTATCTACTCTGCAAGCGACCCTGAACCAACGCTTCGTGGTAAACAGATAGATACTAAGTCTGTTAAGGCGGGTACAGTTTATCAAACTCCACCTTCTATGTCATCAAGAACAGGTTATGGCACGCCTTATTGGGTAGACAGCAAGAATAACGTTGCTGATTTTACAACAGGTGTAACGATAAACAAGGATATGGTATTCTCATGTGTTTATCCGCCTGTTGCACCGAAAGACCAATTTAATGTAACGTTTGAGAATATCGACGGTTCTACATTTAAAACAACAAGTGTCTATGATGGCGACTTTGCAAATGACCCGGGAATTCCAACTGACATGGATCCTATAAAACAGGATTTTGTTAAGTGGGTATACAAATCAGATACGTCAAAGGGTCTTACTGATGTTTCTATTACAGATAACTCAGTTATTTTCGTTCCAGTTGTACAGAACAAGCATAAGGTTGAGTTTAAATTAAATGGTTCTTTAATAAATGCCTCAACTATTTATGTTTCTGATGGACAGTATGCAAATTATCCAGGAGCTACCCCTGTTTCGTCAGACGCTAATAAGATATTTGGCGGTTGGGTCGTAGAAGGAACAAATGATGATATATCTACTAAGGTTATAACATCAGATACTGTTTTTGAGGCAACCTTCATTTCAAAACCGACAAATGATTTGTACGTTATCAGCAGTATCGCAAGAAAAATCAATGATGGTGAGATAGACTATGATATAACAATACAGAATAATGGTTCTGATGTTGTAAAGATCTGGTCTTTAAGTGCTAATGTTGGTTTTGCATTTGATCAGATGCAGGCGGATTGGAGATTGAAAATTCCAAATGATAAGGTTTGTGGATTTACAACGAACAACGATTTGAATAACCCATCAAACTGTGTATTTATTCCAGCGGGTGGAACCGTCACAGTTACGTTGTATTTTAAGAAGTACAACGATCCAAAGTATACTGAGGATCTTTCAAAGTATTCACTTAACCCATCTGATATTACAGTATCTAAGGTACAGTAATTTCTTTTCTCAATCAGACCCCATCCACGGGTCTGATTGCTGAAAAAATCCCCTTAACAGAAAACTTCTATTAAGAGGATTTTTTGAGCAAAAAAACTCCGCAGTATCAAACTGCGGAATTTGCAATTATCTTATTATCAGCATTGCTTCGTTCATCATCTCGTTAAGACCGGTAAAGTCCATGTACCATGAACCGATCTGCTCTGAGTACAAAGCTGCAACAGCAATTCCTATGGAGAGATATGGACCAAATGCAAATACTGAATCACCACTGCGGTGCTTCTGGATAAGTCCGCCGATCGAGCCTGTTATCAGTCCGATAAGAAGCGCTACCAAAGCACCCTGCATTCCGAGAAACAGCCCTGCGGCTGCCATGAGATATACATCTCCCATGCCCATTGCTTTCTCATGTGTGATAAGACAAATAATAAGCAAAGGCACGCTCACAATGAAAAATCCGATCAAGTGTGATTTAAGCGTAAGTCCCGTCTGATCTTTGCAGAAAATGTATTCCGCAACACCAAGCAAACCTATGAATATCACAACATATGTGTTGATAAGCTGAGTGTCCCAGTCCATGAAGAATACAACGATAAGAGCAGAGAATAACAGACAGACAAGTGCCGCACGCAGAGGATTGAAGATACCATTGAAGTGATAGAATACCCATAAGTAGAGCAGTGCGTTGAGCGTTTCAACTAATGTGTATCTTGCCGATATCTTTGCACCGCAGCTTCGACACTTTCCACGAAGTATGCACCAGCTTACTATCGGTATCAGGTCACGCCGTTTGATCGGCTCACCGCAGGTCATACAGTGAGAATTTCGCTTGATAAGACTTTCATTTTTCGGCAATCGGTATATGCAGACATTAAGAAAGCTGCCTATGCACGCTCCGAAGATGAACACAAATACATAAATGATTATGTATGATAAGGTTAAATTATCCACAGTGATCCTCCTTTGGATTCATTAGTTAATACATTAATTTTATCATACTTTCATGAAGATTACAATAGATAATATGATTTTTTTGCGGTTTTTGCACCGCAGCAGACGTTTCCGCAGCGTCGGATCCCTAAATCAATGCGGAGGATTGGAGTAATATATATGAGAAACGGCCCTATCGGTCAGTATCTGGTACAGAAAGGTCTTATAACTGAAGAACAGCTTCAGGAAGTCCTTGCCAAACAGAAGGAGCAAAAGGGAAGACTTTTTGGTGATGTCATTATTGACATGAAGCTCGTTACCGATGTTCAGTTCTGTCAGGTTCTTGCCGAGCGACTGAATGTGTCCTATATCGACCTTGATAATACTGAGCTTATGCCTGATATAGTCAAGAAGATACCTGAGGCAACTGCAAGAAAGTATAACGTCATCGCAGTCAGCAAAATAGGCAAGCGTATGACCGTTGCAACTAATGACCCTATCAACTTCTATATTTTCGAGGATCTCCGTGTTATCACAGGCTGCAGCATAACGCCTGTCCTTGCCACAAAGTCATCTATCAATCGTGCTATCGGTAAGATGTACTCAGAAGGTCAGGTTAACTCCGTTGTTGACGAAGCTACAAAGCAAAAAGAGGAAGAGCTTAACCTTGAAGAACTCAAGGATATCTCCGAGGAGAGAATCGAGAACGCTCCTATCGTTAAACTTGCTACCGCTATCGTCGAGAACGCCCAGCGTCAGGACGCAACGGATATACATATCGAGCCATTCAAGGATAAAACCGTTATCCGTATCCGTGTAAACGGCGACCTTATCGAGCTTATGACTCTTTCCGCCGCACTTCATACTTCGCTTGTTACCCGTTTCAAGATCTTGAGCGGTATGAATATCGCCGAGAAACGTGTCCCACAGGACGGCCGTATGTCACAGGTCGTTGACGGCACAACTCTCGACCTCCGTGTATCTAACCTTCCAATGGTGTACGGTGAGAAAGTCGTTCTCCGTATCCTCGCAACAGGCGATATGTCCCTTAGAAAAATAACCGATTTGGGTATGACCGAGTATAACTATAAGAGATTTGAGTCTTGCCTTAAAGTGCCACAGGGTGTTGTCCTTGTAACAGGCCCTACAGGTTCAGGTAAATCTACACACTTTATGCCGCGCTTGGCGAGATCTCGAAGCCTAATAACAATGTTATTACTGTCGAAGACCCAGTCGAGAAAAAGATCGACGGCGTAAACCAGTGCCAGATCAACGAAAAAGCTGGTATGACATTCGGTGCAGCCCTTCGTTCTATCCTCCGTCAGGACCCTGACATCATAATGGTCGGAGAAATGCGTGATACTGAAACTGCCGAGATCGCTATCCGTGCCGCTATTACAGGACACCTTGTTCTGTCAACACTTCATACCAATGACGCCGCTTCTACCGTAACAAGACTTGTGGATATGGGCGTTGAGGCATACATGGTCGCAACCTCACTTATCGGTATCGTTGCTCAGCGTCTTACAAAGGTGCTTTGCCCTGAGTGCAAAAAGCCTAGAATGTCAACTGAGGAAGAAAACGAGCTTATGGGTCTTGACCATTCAGTACAGGTGTACGACCCATGCGGCTGTCCAAAGTGCAATAACACAGGATATAAGGGAAGAACCGCTATCCATGAGATCCTTCTCGCAACACCGTCTATGCAGGCTCTTATCACAAGGGGAGCAAAAGCTGACGAAATTCAGGAGCTTGCAAAGAAAGAGGGCTGTCACCTGCTTCGTGACAACGTTTCAGAGCTTGTTCAGCAAGGCAAGACCTCAATGGACGAACTTATCCGTGTAACATATGCTGTATAAAAAAGAAATATATGGAGGTAAATTCTAATGGCAATCGACATTAACAAAATTCTTGATGAAGCAAGAGCCCTTGGCTGTTCCGACCTGCACTTCACCGTAGGTATTCCGCCGATAGTTAGACAGGGCGGTAACTTGAGAAAGCTTTCCTCATATCCTGATATGACCGAGATCGAAATTCTCAAAATATGCGAGGATATGTGTACAGATAAGCAGCGTCAGTCTATCAAAGACCATATTGATACCGACTTTACATATGTATCATCAAGAGGTTTCCGTCACCGTGTAAACGTGTATCGTCAGAGAGGAAACACGGCAATCGCTCTCCGTCTTTTGAGAAACGATATCCCGACCCTTACCGACCTTGACCTGCCACCTATCCTTGCAGAGTTCTCAATGAGACCTCGTGGACTTGTGCTTGTAACAGGCCCTACCGGTTCAGGTAAGTCAACAACTCTTGCCGCAATGATCGACCATGTAAATATCCATAAATCAGCTCATATCATCACTATTGAGGACCCTATCGAGTATATGCACGCTCATAAGAGATGTATGGTAAACCAGAGAGAGATCGGACCTGACGTACCGAGCTTCTCACTTGCCCTCCGTGCAGCCCTCCGTGAGGACCCGGACATTATCCTCGTAGGAGAAATGCGTGACTTCGAGACTATCGAAGCTGCTGTTACCGCCGCTGAAACAGGACACCTTGTTATGAGTACACTTCATACAACGTCCGCACCGTCAACTATCGACCGTATCATCGACGTTTTCCCTGCTCACCAGCAGCATCAGATCAGAACTCAGCTTGCTTCCGTTCTTGTAGGTATCTGTACTCAGACACTTTGCCGTACATTCGACGGCACAAGCCGTGTAGCTTGCTGTGAGATTCTTAACGCAACAGACTCTATCAAAGCTATGATCCGTGACGATAAGGTGCATCTTATCGGTTCAGCTATGCAGACAGGTAAAGCAACAGGAATGCAGACCATGGATCAGGAGCTTGCAAAGCTCGTTCGTTCAAGAACTATTTCTATGGACGTTGCGCTTGAAAAGTGCGTAAACCCACAGGATCTCAAGAGATTTATCGCAGGCGGAGCATAAACCACAATATAAATAATAAAGAGCGTTTTTACCGAGAAAGTAAAAACGCTCTTTTTGTTTACCTTTTTGTCAGCCCTTGACCTCGTTATCCTTGTGCCAAACATTGTTGTAAAGAAAAACAAGCACAGCCATTGCAATGATAATGAAATATCCAAGAAAGCTCCAGCCATCAGGAATATCTCCAAAAAGGAAATATCCCAAAATCGTAGTGAAAATCAACTGTGAGTAATCATAAACCGATATCTCCCTTGCAGGAGCGTGAGTGTAAGCCGCAGTTATAGCGAACTGTCCGCCTGCCGCACCTGCGCCAGCTCCCAATAAACAAAGTATTTGGAAAATCGTCATAGGGTGGAAATCTAATATTAGAAATGGCAGGGTGAACAAGCACGAAAATCCCGAGAAGTATGCAACTATCACCGCACCATTTACTCCATGCTGTCCTAAGTATCTTACGCAAGCGTAAGCAAGTCCCGCTCCCATTCCTCCTAGAAAACCAACAAGGGCAGGGAAGAAGTCCACATTATGAAAACTCGGCTTGATGATAAACAAGCTTCCTATAAATGCACAAATTACAGTGAAACCCTGAAAGAAAGTCAGCCGCTCTTTAAGGAAAATAAAAGAGAAAATGATAACGAAAAATGGTGACATTTTGTTTAGCATGGAAGCGTCAGACAGCACAAGATGATCTATGGCATAAAAGTTTCCAAGCATACCCAGCGTGCCGGCAAGCGCCCTCACAAAAATGACCGCATTGTTCTTTTTGCCCTCAATGTGAAAGCGTATGTGATTTTTCTTTAGCACACCGATAGCGAAAAATAACGCCACAAAATTTCTGAAAAAAGTCTTTTGCACCGTCGGCAGATCACCCGAAAGCCGTACAAATGCGAACATGAATGCAAACGAAAAAGCCGACAGAATAATGTAAATTATAGCCTTGTATTTACTTTTCATCTCTGTCACCTCCGTTCATGTAAATGTGTTCACGCCTCAGCTCTTTTATAAGCTCGCCAACGTTCCAGCTTTGATTGTGTGCCGTGACAATGGCTTTCAGCTCCACCGCCGCACCTTTCTCCCTGAGTTTTTTCAGTATAGGGTCAAGGCTCCTGCCGTCAATGCCTGAAAAAATAAGGCACTCGTCTGTGATGTCCTCGCCCTCTTTTTCAGACCTTTCAAAGCCCTTGAAACCACAAAGATATCCCACCTGCTGTCCCATTACCTCATTGCCAAAGAAAACAGCCTCCGCATTTTCGCTTTTAGCAATATCTTCAATGATATCACGCTTTTGAGGAATGATATTTATCCCGATGATCTTTTTCGGTATAACACTTCTTATTCTTGATCTCATAAAATTTCTCCTTAAATCGTACTATCTATATTATACCCCGATCTCATATTTTCTTCAAGAGCAAATATACAGAATTTTTATCCTCATATGCCCCGATTCTATGTGTGAATGCAAAAAAAAATCGCCCCGATCTCTCGGAGCGATAGTTTTATTTAGCAATCAAAGTTCAATAATTACCTTGCCGCTGAAGTTAGGAGCAATTTCAACAGTCTTGTCTGTGTTAGCCACAGCGATCTTGAAGCTTGCCTTTGTGTCAGTGTATTCGCACTCGATCTTGTTGCCGTGTCTTGTAGCTGTCAACTCGAATACCTTGTTTGCCTCAGTGTCATAAATAGGGCAAACTGCACTCTTGCCGTCTTCAAGCTCGTAGATAGTGAATGTTGTACCCTCAAGATAATCATACTCTATCTGTCTTTCAAAGTTACCGTATGCAATAATGCTGTTTGGCTTAGCAAGAGCAGGAATCTCAAAGTATGAGCATTTGTGCTTATACCACTTGCCGCCCTCAAGAACCTTGCCGGTGATGATATCTGTCCACTTGCCCTCTGGAACATAGTATTCAGCGATACCCTCGTCATTAAGGATAGGAGCAACAAGAATGTTGTCGCCGAACATATACTGTCTGTCAAGCGTCAGGCAAGTCGGGTCGTCAGCAAAGTCGATGACCATTGCTCTCATTACAGGTACGCCGACTTCGTGTGTCTTGATAGCCTGAGCCCACAGATAAGGCATGAGCTTGCCCTTGAGCTTTGTGAAGAAGCGCAGAACGTCGCAGGACTCCTCATCAAAGAGCCATGGCACTCTGTATGACTGGTTACCATGCAGTCTTGAATGTGATGAGAACATACCGAACGCAGCCCATCTCTTGTAAATGTCAGGTGTAGCAGTAGCTTCAAAGCCTGCCATGTCATGTGAAGTGTAGCCGAAGCCTGAGATACAAAGTGACAGACAGCCTCTTACAACCTCAGCCATTGAGTTGTAGTTGCCTGAGCAATCTCCGCCCCAGTGAACAGGGAATTTCTGACCTCCTGCTGTAGCAGAACGAGCAAACAAGCAAGCCTTGTTCTCTCCAAAATATTCTTTCAGTACATTGAATACGCACTCATTATAAAGATATGTGTAGAAGTTGTGCATCTTGATAGGGTCAGAGCCGTCATAGTAAACAACATCTCTTGTAGGTATTCTCTCACCGAAGTCTGTTTTGAATGTGTCAACACCCATTTCGCAGAGCTTTCTAAGATATCCTGCATACCACTTGCAAGCCTCTGGATTAGTGAAGTCAACAATAGCCATACCAGGCTGCCACTCATCACACTGGAATACAGAGCCGTCAGTTTTCTTGATGAAGTAGCCGTTCTTCATACCTTCGTCAAAGAGCTTTGAACGCTGACCAACATATGGGTTGATCCATACGCAAGTTTTCAGACCCTTGTTTTCGTGCAATCTCTTGAGCATTGCAGGTGGGTCAGGGAACTGTGACTTGTCCCACTCAAAGTTACACCACTCAAAGCCTTTCATCCAGAAGCAGTCAAAGTGGAATACCTGAAGAGGAATATCTCTCTCAGCCATGCCATCGATAAATGATGTGATAGTTTCCTCATCATATGTTGTTGTAAATGAAGTTGTGAGCCACAGACCAAATGAGAATGCAGGCGGCAGTGAAGGCTTGCCTGTAAGGTCAGTGTAGCCCTTAAGTACGTCAGTGAGGTTAGCACCGCCGAATACATAGTATTCAAGGCTCTCGCCTGGAACTGTCATGGAAACCTTAGAAACAGTGTCAGAGCAAACCTCATATGATACCTTGTCAGTGCTGTTTACAAATACGCCGTAGCCCTTTGAAGAAAGATAGAATGGGATAGACTTGTAAGACTGATCTGAGCAAGTGCCTCCGTCAGCGTTCCAAATCTCAACGTTCTGACCGTTCTTTGTGAATGTTGTGAACTTTTCGCCGAAGCCGTAGAAATATTCGCCAACAGAAGTGTCGAACTGCTCTCTGATGTATGTTCTTGTAGGATCGGCAGGGTAGCTCCAGAATGTGTCGTCGAGCTGTGTCTGAAGTCTTGCCTGCTGCTTGTAAGCATTCTCAAAAATAACGCCTGTCGATCTCCAGCCACCACTTGTGAGTTTCTTATCCTTATAATAGTATGTGAAGCTCCAGTTTTCCTTAGAAACAACGAGCTTTGTGTCGCCTGTAACAAGTACGGCTTCCTTGTCTGTAACAGTTACCTGTGGCTTGAAGCCCTTGTCCTCAAGAACAAAGTGCGGACCATTGTCAACATGACCCTTGTGGTGTGTGATGCTTACCTTTACGCAGTTCTCCTGAGTTGAAGTGTAAGCGATCTCAAGGTTAGCACTTCCGAGCATCATAGCTCTGTTGTATACAACGAAAGGTGTTGCCACAACGAGGAATCCGTTTTCGATCTCTTCGATCTCGAAAGCCTGATTTGCATAGTTTACTTCGTAGCCTCTCTGGTTAAGCCAGAAACCGTCAGCAAATTTCATGTAATAAACCCTCCTGTAAATTTAAAGTAGTTTTCAGAATATAAAAAAATGAAAATTTTATCGGGAAGTCCGTTTCTTCCCCTTTATGTATATTTTATAGCATATTTGCCTAAATTGCAATAGTAAAAAAGTGATATGTGCAAGTATTTTAATGGATTGAGCATATTTTAATGTAAACATTTCATGAATTGATATTTACATTATATAAATTTATTAAGATATATGTAAACCTTTACACAATACCCAAAAAAGCGGACGGCATAAAAGTCGTCCGCAGAAACATCATATTCTTTATCAACTTTGCAAATGGGACGTCGAGGGCGCCGTCCCCTACATATTGCCCCGATTACTCAATACTGAGAAACTCATCAGGTATGTAAGACAAGCATTGCTCCACACTCTCACGAGTGAAGCCCTCTACATAATTCTTGGCAAACAGCTCGTCAGTGTATTCCGCATAAGGATAAACAGTGCAGTTGTACCAATCGCCATAGTATGAATCACCCTCAAAGTGCGATATTATCGGTATCGCCTTAACGTTCTCGAATGTCACCTCATTGGTGTCAGGGTCCTTCACAACATTGAGCTTGCCAATAAGTCCCACAAGCGACTTTGTGTCATACATAGTGGAAATAAAGTTGCCCAAACCGTAGTAAACGAACGCCTGTCCGCCCTCAGGCTTGTCAAGATATCCGCAAGTGCTGATAGTGTGCGCCTGCGTGCCTATTATCAGGTCAGCACCCCACTCCACAAGCTTAGGCGTTATCTCCGTCTGCTGTTCGTTCAGCTCGTTCTGTATCTCTGTGCCGTAATGACATGAAACCACAACAACGTCCGCCATTTTGTCAGCCTCTTCTATCTGAGCCTTTATCTTGTCCTCTTCATCAAGATATATCACCTGAGCACCGTCACCGCTGAGATAATTGCCGTTGGTGTGCTCCATGTATCCCAGAAAAGCAAATTTTATGCCGTTGACTTCCATGGTCTTGATAGTATCAGCGTCCTCCTGCGAACGATAAGCACCGTAATGCACAATTCCCTTTGTGTCCCAGTAATCAAGAGAGCTTATAAGCCCCTCTTCACCTTGGTCGAGAACATGATTGTTTGACATAGAAACCACATTGAAGCCCATGTCAACTATCTTGTCACCCACAGCCGTCGGCGATGCGAACATAGGATAGCTTTGTGGTTCAACGCTGTCTGTAACAAGTGTTTCCTGATTGATTATAGCCACATCAGTGCCTTCTATGTACTTTGTAACGTGTTCATAAGCCTGCGTGAAATCATATTTTTCACCACCGCCAAGCTTTAGCGCCTCATTATAAATGTTGTCGTGTATAAGGTTGTCGCCCACGCAAACCAGCGAGCAGGTGTAGCTTGGCTGTTCCTTTTCTTCTTCATTCACCTCGACCTCTTTTTTACTGGAGCTGTCCTCAGTTTTTTTGACTTCCGCTTTGCTCTCGGTTTCGGTCACTGTCAAAGCGTTTCCGTCAAGCTTGCTCGCATCAAGCTTACCGCATGATACAGCACTCAGCGACAACATCGCCGAAAGAGCCACTACTGTGATCTTATTGCATAAAAGTCTGTACTTCATATAAATTCCTCTCATAACTTCTTAAAAAAATACAAATTTACTTATAGTTTAATTTTAACACATTTTTAGATAATAATCAAGCCAAATTTTCAAAATGTCGAATGCTTTATGTTGACCTATATATTATAATGTATTATAAATAAAAATATAACAATTTGTACAAATATTTGTTTATGTGTACAAAAATTTTCCCCACAAGTATTAAATTGTATGATATAATAAAAACATAGATAAATTTGTATATCTAAAAAGGGAGGAATGACCATGGAATATTACGCACACACCCGTGAGGACGGCGAAAGGCAAACTGTAAAAGCCCATCTCACAGGAGTAAGTGAAAAAGCAGAAAAATTTTCAGTAGACCTTTTGAAACCCATTGCGAAAAAAGCGAGCCTGTATCACGATATAGGCAAATACGCTTTAAGCTTTCAGAAACGGCTTGATGATGACAAAGTAAAATTCAGCCATGCTGCCTGCGGAGCACTAGAGTATAAAAAGTTTGCAGATAAAAACGATTGTTTTGCACCCCTTATGGAGTATTGCATCGCAGGACACCACACAGGACTTATGGACGGCGGCACAGTCGCAGACAACTCTGACAGCCCGACTCTTAGCGGCACTTTAAAAAGAGAAAATGAATACACAGGCGATAATGACTACAGCGCATACACCACTGAGATAGACTTTGCCACACTGACTCAGGAAGAAATAACACCGCCGTACAATGAACTGCGCTCTGCCCCAAACCCCACCGAGCTTATAGAACGTTACGCTTTTTTCACCAAGTACGTGTTCTCTTGCCTGACAGACGCAGACTTTCTCGATACCGAAAGATTTTGCAATAAAAATGTTAAACGTGGCATGAGCGGTGATTTTGAAAAGGCACTTTCCATTCTTAATGAGCGCATGAAAAATATGCGTTCTGAAACCAAATTACAGCAGGCGCGAAGCAATATACAAAAGCAAGCTATAGACCATTGTACAAAAGGCAGCCACATATCCGTCCTTGATATGCCAACAGGCAGTGGCAAGACTCTTTGCAGTCTTAAAATAGCCCTTGAAAAAGCCGTTGAAAGCGGCAAAAAGCATATCATATACGTTATCCCATACACAAGCATTATAGAACAAACAGCCAAAGATTTCGAGGAGATGTTTCGTGACGTTCTTCCTGTCTTACAGCATCATTCAAACTATTCCTATGACGGCGGCACAGAGGAAGAAAAGAAAACCGCAGAGAAGCTCAAAAGGACCTGCGAAAATTGGGACGCACCACTTATAATCACCACAAGCGTGCAATTTTTCCAATCCATATACCATTATAAAGGCTCAGCACTGCGAAAGCTCCACAATCTCCGTGACAGCGTGATAGTTTTTGACGAAATACACCTTATTCCAACAGAACTTCTTCGTCCCTGCCTTAAAGCTGTGGGCTATATAACAAAGTATCTTAACAGCGAAGCTCTTTTTCTCTCCGCCACAATGCCCGATTATTCTAAGCTTTTTGATAAGTTCCTGCCAGATGTGAACTATAATAAGCTTGTTACCGACCGAACCAATTTTAAGTATTTCAAGAAATGCGAATATAAAGACATGGGTAAAACCTCTCTTGAAACCATTGCAGAAAATGCCTCTCGGTGTAAAAATGCCCTGATCGTTGTGAATACCAAGAAAACAGCGGCAGAGCTTTACAACCTTGTTCAAGGTGAAAAATATCACCTTTCCGCCAATATGACCCCAGCCCACAGAAGCCGTGTCATAGAAGTAGTAAGAAAGAAGCTTGAAAATGGCGAGCATATCACAGTAGTTTCAACTTCACTTGTAGAAGCAGGCGTTGACCTTGACTTTAACACAGTTTTCCGCCAGCTTTCAGGATTAGACAGTATTTTGCAGGCAGGGGGCAGATGTAATCGTGAGGGTAAAGATGACAAGGGCTATGTGTACGTTTTTGACATTGACGAAACATACCGCAAGGGAAGCGACCTTGCCATGCGAATTAACAAGACTAAAGGTTTACTGGAAAAGTACCAAGACATAACTTCCTATGATTGTATTAAAGAATACTACGACGGAATTTTCGACTTCAACCAAAGTCGTATAGCTGAAAACTCTATTGCGAAATATAACGAACAAAGCAACTCATTCGACCGCCAAGGCTTAATGTCACCATACAGCATACCATTCCGAAGCTACGCAATGCAGTTTGAATACATCTCCGCCGACACTATCTCTATCGTTATCGACGATCCTAACGACCAGACTTGCCATGAACTTGTTGAAACCTTGCGTAAGGGTGATATGTCAGTAAGAAGAGCATTGCAGAAATATTCAGTGTCTGTCTATATGAACGTTTTCAAAGATCTCTATTCACAGGGTGTGCTTAACGATCACGGCACAGGCATATTCATTCTTGAAAATCAAAGCTATTATAATAATGAAACAGGTTTGAACACCCAAGCCGCAATGCAGGATTATTTCATCTAAAACAAATGGCAGGCTGCCACCAAGACAGTCTGCCACTTGCTGCATTCCATATCGTACCGAATACGAATATTTTTCAACTCACATATGCGTAAAGCATAGACAAATATATTATACAAACATAAGTTTAAAAAGTCAACGTTTTTATACCACAAACCACTGAACAAAGAATTGTGAAATATGCCGAAAATCCGACACTTTTTTTATACATGAAAACTATTGACATTTTATTCATAATGGTGTATCATATATGTAGAACAAAAACTGTACCAAATACTAATATAAGTCTTAAAAGGAGTGATGTAAAAATGAGCTATGGTTTTAAGATCATCGTGACAGGTGACTATGCTTGCTTCTCAAGACCTGAAATGAAAGTTGAACGGGTAAGTTACAACGTACCCACCCCAAGCGCACTGGAGGGACTTATCAAATCAGTATATTGGAAGCCTGCCGTGCGCTACCAAATAAACAAAATAGTGGTGTTCAACCCTATCGAGTTTACCAATATCCGACGAAACGAGGTCAAAGATAAGCTGTTGTTATCATCAGTGAAACAGCAAATGAAAGGCGGAGGCTCGGCGGAGATGTACACCTCGGAGATACGAAGTCAGCGAGCGGCAATGGTGCTGAAAAATGTGAAATACGGTATCGAGTTCACGTTTGAGCGCACCTATCTTAAATCAGACCACCCAGACGAATCTGATGAGAAGCATTATAACATAATGCTCAGACGTCTCAGAAACGGCCAGCACTTCAGACAGCCTTGCCTTGGTTGCCGAGAATTTGCGGTAAAAAGTATCGAGCTTGTTGACGACTTTGATCTTACACAGATAGCACCGCAAAATATGGGCGATAAAGACCTTGGCTTTATGCTTTACGGCATGAAGTTTGAGGACGGAGGCAAGCCTGTCAATAATGATTGGAATGACCCTAAGTTTTCTGACAAGGCCAACGCAGTTTTCTACCGTCCGCATATGATAGATGGTGTTATTGATGTTGCAAAATACAGGGAGGAGATTAAATGCTGATTAAAGCCTTGTGCGATTACAGTGCTTTGCAGGAGAATAAAACTCCTGCAGGCTATTGTGAACAAGCCATACACTTTGAAATTCTTCTTACCCCCGAGGGCAAGATAGCCGCAATAAACGATTTGAGAGTACCTCGAATTATCCCTCTGAAAAATAAAAAGACAAAAACAGTCTATGATCCAGTAATGGAACAGCTTCCTGTAAGAACGCAGAAACCGGGCATAGACAAAAACACGATCGAACACAGACCACTCTACATATTCGGTCTGAACTATGATAAAGGAACTTTGACCCCTACAGACGCTACCAACAAAGCTGCAAAATCACACAAATGCTTTTGCGAATGGAATGAGAAGTTCTTTGAGAATATCGACTCGCCTATTTGCAAAGCCTATCTTAACTTTATCCGTACATGGGAACCTGAGCAGGAGACCCAAAACCCACATCTTCTTGCACTAGGCAAGGAGTATTCAAGCTCCTACTATGAGTTTGGACTTGACGGCTCTCCTGAAATAAAACTTCACAATGACAGCAAATTCAAAGCCGCCTATGAGGATTATCTCGCCCAGCTCAGCGCCGACAGCGACAGTGACGATACCGAACTATCCACCTGTTCCATTCTTGGTGAGAAGCTCCCGCAAGCCCGTATCCATGATAAGATAAAGGGTATCAAAGGTGGAATGTCCTCAGGCTGTGTCCTCGTTGGCATGAAAGAATCTGCCTTTGAGTCCTATGGCAAGAAGCAGTCCTACAACAGCAATGTTTCCGAGAAAGCCATGAAAATGTATACCTCTGCGTTTAATTCTCTGCTTGCTGACAGAAGCCATTACAAGACTTTTGACGATATGACAATAGTCTATTTCGCAATGAAGAAGAATGATGCAGAAGAATGCAATATGTTTGCCGGTATGTTCAGCGGATTTGAGGACGAATTAAATAAAACCGTTGTGGCCGAAGCCGACCGAAACATAAACACTGTCATGAGCCAGCTTAAACAGGGCAGGACAGCCGATATGCCTTATGACCCTAACGTAGAATTTTACGTTGCAGGCTTTACCCCAAACAGTTCAAGAATATCCCAGAAGTTCATCTTCCACGATAAGTTCGGCAGGATATTTGACAATGTACTCAAACATCAGAAGGATATCGCATTCACTGAGGGTCAGCGTCAAGTAAGCATTGAACGTATCAAGCGTGAGCTTATCTCACCAAAATCGTCCAAAGAAAAAGTTCCGTCACCTCTCATCGCCGCACTTTTTGAAGCAATACTCAAAGGCACAAGATACCCTGACGAACTGCTTTCCACAGTAATAACAAGGGTCAAGACCGACAGCGACGAGGAAAAAAACCATTTTATAAAACTCAATGATACAAGGGCAGGCTTGATAAAAGGCTGCATAAACCGTAAACAAAATAAGGAGGAGATCAAAATGTCATTAGACCTTGAAAACAAAAATCAGGCTTATCTCTGCGGAAGACTTTTTGCAGTGCTTGAAAAGATCCAGCAGGATTCTTCAAAGGCAACAATTAACACAACTATCAAAGATACTTATTTCTCATCAGCTTGTTCAAGACCTGCAACTGTATTTCCTAAACTCTATTCGCTTTCACAAAATCATTTGAAAAAGTTTGAGAATCCTAAACTTCGTAATTACTACAATGATAAGTGCCTTGAGATAATAGATGATCTGAATGGTGAGTTCCCTCAGACTCTTTCAAATGACGATCAGGGCAGATTTATTGTAGGTTATGCACAGCAGTACAGAGATCTTTACACAAAAAAGTCAAAAGATAAGCCAGCAGAAAATTCTGAAGTTAAACCCGAAGCAAAATCAGAAGAATAAAGAAAGGACGAAATATTATGGAAAACGCAATCAAGAACAGATATGAATTTGTAATGCTTTTTGACGTTGAGAACGGCAACCCAAACGGCGACCCTGACGCAGGCAATATGCCTAGAACAGACCCTGAAACAAGCCTTGGCATCGTTACAGACGTGTGCCTTAAAAGAAAGATAAGAAACTTTGTGGAGCTTACCAAAGAGGGCGAAGCAGGCTACAATATCCTCATCAAGGCAGACAGAGCCCTCAATACAAAGTTCACCGAAGCTTATAAAGAGCTAGGTTTAAAGGGAAGCGGAAAGGAAACTCCTGCTGACATACAGCGTCAGGCTCGTGACTATATCTGTCAGAACTACTTTGACGTAAGAACGTTCGGCGCAGTAATGAGTACGGGCGACGATCCATGCGGCATTGTAAGAGGACCTGTCCAGCTCAACTTTGCAAGGAGTATCGACCCTGTTTTTGCACAAAATATTTCTATCACAAGGCAAGCGAAAACAACAGAAGAAAGAAAAAAGGTCGGAGATACCGAAATGGGCAAAAAGAGCATAATCCCATATGCTCTTTATCGTGGTGAGGGCTATGTTTCCGCAATGCTCGCCCAGAAGATAACAGGCTTTAGCGAGGACGACCTTGAGCTTCTTTGGACATCTATCATCAATATGTTCGAGCATGACAGAAGCGCCGCAAGAGGAAAGCTTTGTATGCGTAAGCTTATCGTGTTCAAGCATGACTCCGCCCTGGGCAATGCCCCTGCACATATCCTCTTTGACAAGGTGTCAGTTAAGCTCAAAGACGGCGTGACAACTCCAAGACATTACTCAGATTATGACATCATTATAGATAAGGATATGCCTGAGGGCGTTACACTTATTGAAAAGCTCTGATGAGCGAAGATGTAACTATCAATATCCGTGACATACAGCATTATATGTATTGTCCACGCAGGTTTGCTCTTTTAGAAGTTAATGACGACTGGGCTGAAAACGCCTTTGTCGTCAAAGCAAACCTCCTCCATGAGAACGTCCACAGCGGCGAGCGCAACTTTGAAAATAAGCATAAGATCGTCCGAAGTGACGTGTCAGTGTATAATGATGACCCTAAGTACAATATTTTCGGAGTTGTAGATTGTATCGAGTTCGTCCGTGACAAAAGCGGCGACTATATAGATACCCTGGACGGCACATTCCGTGTGGAAATTGTGGAGTATAAACCCACCAGACCCAAAGCAGGGGAGTTCAATCAGACCGACGCTATACAAGTCTATGCGCAGAAGCTTTGCGTGGATAACGTATTTCATTGCAATAGCCGATGTTTTCTGTACTATGCAGATGTGCGCAGACGATCAGAATTGCCCTTTGATACTCAGGGCGCAGAGTATGATAAAATGCTTTGCGACTATCTTGGAAAAATGCGTGAGATACTTGCAGCGGATATTATCCCAAAGCGTGTAAAAGGTCAGAAATGTTCAGGCTGTTCACTGTCGGATATGTGCTTTCCAAAAGTGAAGAAATATAGCGTGAAAAATACGATTTTCTCCATGAACGGAGGCGAAAACAATGCGTAAACTGCTCAATTCACTTTATATTCTCGAAGAAACTGCCTACCTCACACTTGACGGCGAAAACATAGTGTGCAGGGCAGAGGACAGCGAGAGGTTCCGTGTGCCTTTTACTAATATCGAGGATATCTATATTTTCAGCTATTCGGGCTGTTCACCTGCGCTTATGGGCAAGTGTGCAGAATATGGCATAGCCGTTAATTTTATTTCTCCGCAAGGTAAATTTCTCGCAAGAGTTCAGGGCAAAACAAAGGGCAACGTCTATCTGCGAAAAGAGCAGTTTGAGATTTTTTCTATTCCTCAGCTCGACCTTATCAGGAATACTGTCGCCGCAAAGCTTTCAAATACACGTTATCTTATCAGACGTTCGCTCCACGATAACCCGGATATAAACAGTGACGGAGCGCTTACAGATTGTATAAAATATCTTGAAAACGGCATAAAGACCGTCTATGAAACTTCCGATAAAGATATCATCATGGGTATAGAGGGAAGCTGTGCAAAGGCATATTTTGATATATTTGACCGACTGATACTCCACCAAAAAGAAGATTTTTACCTTGCCAACCGCACCAAACGCCCACCCCTCGACAGAGTAAACGCCATGCTCTCGTTTCTGTATACTATCGCAATTTCATCATATACATCAGCCCTTGAAAGCGTAGGACTTGATAGCTGCCTCGGCTTTTACCACGCCCTGCGTTCAGGCAGAAGCAGCCTGTCCTGCGACCTTGTAGAGGAATTTCGTTGCGTGGTGGAGCGACTTGTGCTTACCATGATAAACTTGAAAATGATAAAGCCCGAGGACTTTGAAACTCAGGTCAGTGGCGCAGTATACCTCTCCAAAGAGGGCAAGAAAAAAGTCCTCACCGCATGGCAGGAGCGTAAGCGCACAAGCATAGTCCACCCATATCTGGGCGAAAAGATACAGCAAGGGCTACTCCCATATGTGCAAAGCTCGCTTCTCGCAAAATATATCCGTGGCGAGCTAGATGAGTACCCGAACTATTTGCTGAAATAGAGGTGATATAAATGATGACCTTAGTAAGCTATGATGTATCAACAACAGATAATAAGGGTAAAACAAGGCTGAGAAAAGTGTCGAAAGAGTGTCAAAATTATGGTCAGCGAGTGCAGAACAGCGTGTTTGAAATAGACGTAGACTATGGCACTTTTCTGAAAGTGAAAGATAAACTTCTGAAAATAATAGACCCAAAGCATGATAGTCTGCGGATATATTACTTAGGCAACAATTGGAAGCATAGAATAGAACACTACGGCACCAAAGAGACCTATGACCCCGAGGGCGTCCTAATATTTTGACCAGCGTACCCCAAGTGATCCACAAATCCCTAGTAAGTTCGCATGAAAATGCCATGCTATATGTGAATGAACAGTGAACAAAATCAAACCGATACCCATTAAATAAAACAATAAGTCCGCATCACGTTGAGCAAGCACCAGATATACACAACATCAAGGGTCACGCTCCACGTGAGCGTGTGAGTTGAAATGTTAGGATACCCTCCATAATTTCCATTTAGTGCATGTCACGCTCCACGTGAGCGTGTGAGTTGAAATATGCAATAGGCAAAATAAATTTTTATCAACTGGAGGTCACGCTCCACGTGAGCGTGTGAGTTGAAATCATTATCTACA
>NZ_QTYG01000039.1:0-23897 GCF_003462045.1 Ruminococcus sp. AM31-15AC
AACTTTAATTATATGGAGGAAACTTTATGACAAAAGAATTTGATTATTCACCGATCGACAAAATTCTTGAAAATCATGAAAAAACAGCGGTCATAGCCATATTGCAGGACTTTGTAATCAAATTTAACTTTAATTATATGGAGGAAACTTTATGACAAAAGAATTTGATTATTCACCGATCGACAAAATTCTTGAAAATCATGAAAAAACAGCGGTCATAGCCATATTGCAGGATATTCAGGAGATATATCACTATCTTCCAAAGGAAATATTCCCATATCTTGCAAAAAAGCTTGGCACAGGCGAAGCAAGAATATACAGCGTTGCGACCTTTTATGAGAATTTTTCTCTCGAGCCAAAGGGCAAATACGTTATCAAATGTTGTGACGGCACTGCCTGTCATGTAAGAAAATCTATACCTATTCTCGAATATCTCAGAGGAGAGCTTGGTCTTAGCGAGAAGAAAACCACCACTGACGACCTGATGTTCACAGTAGAAACTGTTTCATGTCTTGGTGCTTGCGGACTTGCCCCTGTTCTCACTGTGAATGATGTTGTTCACCCTGAGATGAATCCTGACAAGGCTGCGGCTCTGCTTAAGGAACTGAGAGAAAAGGAGGCTGAATAATATGCTGCTGAAAACGAAATACGATCTTGACAACGCTCGTGAACAGTATGGTAAGCTTGTTGACAAGCAGGCTAGAAAAGTGCTTGTTTGCGCAGGTACAGGCTGTGTTGCAGGCGGTTCGCTGAACATATACCAGAAGCTTATAGAAACTATCTCCGCAAAGGGATTGGAGTGTGTGGTAGCACTTGCTGACGAGCCACATGATGATGATATCCACGATGGTGCTATCGGCGTAAAAAGAAGCGGCTGTCACGGCTTCTGCGAAATGGGTCCACTTGTTAGAATAGAGCCGGAGGGCTGGCTTTACACTAAGGTGAAACTTGACGATGTTGACGAGATAGTTGACAAGACTATCTGCAATGGCGAGTGCGTTGAAAGACTATGCTACAAGAAAAACGGTGAAATATATCGCCAGCAGTCAGAAATACCATTCTATAAGATGCAGCAGCGTATCGTTCTTGAACACTGCGGTCACATTGACGCTACTTCCATAAAGGAATATCTTGCTATAGGCGGCTACAGAGCCTTTGAAAAGGCACTTCTCAATATGTCACCTGAGGATATCCTCAACGAAATGACAGAATCTAATCTTCGTGGACGTGGAGGCGGAGGATTCCCTCTTGGCAGAAAGTGGACAAGCGTTGCAAAGCAGAAAAGCCCTACAAAATACATAGTCTGCAATGGTGACGAGGGTGACCCTGGCGCATTTATGGATCGTTCTATCATGGAGGGCGACCCGCACAGACTTCTTGAAGGCATGATGATAGCCGGTATCGCAACAGGCGCAAAAGAGGGATATATCTACGTTCGTGCAGAATATCCGCTGGCAGTATCACGTCTTAAAGGTGCGATCGCACAGGCTGAGCAGTTTGGTCTGCTTGGTGACAATATACTCGGCACAGATTACTCATTCAGGATACATATAAACCGTGGTGCAGGCGCATTTGTTTGCGGTGAAGGCTCTGCCCTGACGGCTTCTATCGAGGGCAAGCGTGGTATGCCTAGAGTTAAGCCGCCAAGAACTGTTGAACATGGTCTTTTCAACGAGCCTACAGTTCTCAACAACGTTGAAACGCTGGCTAACGTGCCTGTTATCATCAACAATGGTGCAAAATGGTTCAGGAGCATAGGTCCTGAGAACTCCCCTGGAACAAAGGCTTTCGCTCTTACTGGCAACATCTCGAACACCGGTCTTATTGAAGTGCCAATGGGAACTTCTCTCAGAAAGGTAATATTCGATATCGGCGGCGGCATGAGAGGTGACGGAAAGTTCAAGGCTGTTCAGATAGGCGGTCCGTCAGGCGGCTGTCTTGTTACACCTAACCTCGATATCCAGCTTGACTTTGACTCGCTGAAAAAAGTCGGTGCTATGATCGGCTCAGGCGGACTTGTTGTTATGGACGATAAGTCCTGTATGGTAGAAGTTGCAAGATTTTTTATGAATTTCACCCAGAACGAGTCCTGCGGAAAGTGCGTTCCGTGCCGTGAGGGTACAAAGAGAATGCTTGAGATACTTGAGCGTATCGTAAACGGTAACGGTCAGGAGGGAGATATCGAACTGCTTCTTGAGCTTGCCGACACTATCTCCTCAACTGCTCTCTGCGGTCTTGGAAAGACGGCTGCATTCCCTGTTGTATCTACAATAAAGAACTTCCGTGAGGAATATGAAGCTCACATAAGAGATAAGAAGTGTCCATCAGGCAACTGCAAGAAGCTTGTGACATATCAGATCGACCCTGAGATATGCAAGGGCTGTTCAAAGTGTTCAAGAGTCTGTCCTGTGGGTGCGATCAGCGGTGAGATCAAAAAGCCGTTCAAGATCGACACCTCTAAGTGCATAAAGTGCGGAGCTTGTATTTCCAACTGCCATTTCAAAGCTGTCAAGGAGGTTTAATTTTAGCTATGAATAAAGAGTTTATGATAATCGACAATATCCCCGTTGCTATAAACGGTGAAAAAAATCTGCTTGAGCTTATCAGAAAGGCAGGCATCGAGCTTCCTACATTCTGTTACTATTCTGAGCTTTCAGTATACGGTGCCTGCAGAATGTGCATGGTGGAAAACAAGTGGGGTGGCATGGAAGCCGCTTGCTCAACTCCTCCGAGAAACGGTATGGAGATATACACAAACACACCAAGGCTGAGAAAATACCGCAAGATGATATTGGAACTTCTTCTTTCAAATCACTGCGGCGAATGTACGACCTGCGATAAAAACGGCAAGTGCAAATTGCAGGAGCTTGCAGCAAGATTTGATATCCACAGGGTACGTTTTGACAATCCAAAGTCCAAGCCTTGTATCGATGATTCTTCTGTATCTATCACCAGGGATGCCAACAAGTGTATCCTCTGCGGTGACTGCGTAAGAGTGTGCAACGAAGTACAGAACGTTGGTGCAATAGATTTTGCATTCAGAGGTTCAAAAATGAAGGTAGCCTGCTCATTTGACAAGCCTATAGGCGATTCAAACTGCGTTGGCTGCGGTCAGTGTGCGGCAGTCTGTCCAACAGGCGCTATAATCATAAAGAACGACAGCCACAGACTTTGGAAAGAGCTTAATCAGGAGGACACTATTGCAGTGGCTCAGGTAGCTCCGGCTGTAAGAGTTGCAGTGGCAAAAGAGTTCGGCTACAACGGTGAGAACGTTATGGGCAAGATAGTTGCAGCACTTAGAAGAATAGGCTTCAACTACATTTTTGACACATCTACAGCCGCAGACCTCACTGTTATGGAGGAGTCAAAGGAGTTTGCAGACAGGCTTGCAAACGGCGGAAAGCTCCCGCTGTTCACATCATGCTGTCCTGCATGGATAAAGTATGCTGAGAACGAGTATCCTGAGATACTGCCTAACATTTCCACTTGCCGCTCACCAATGCAGATGTTTGCTTCCGTAATAAACGAGAAGTTCAAGGGCGAGGGCAAGAAGATACTTTCTGTTGCTGTTATGCCTTGCACTGCCAAAAAGGGAGAAGCCGCAAGAGATGAGTTCAAGGACGAAAACGGCAAACCACTGGTTGATTTTGTCATCACAACTCAAGAGCTTATCATGATGATAAAAGAAGCCGGTATCGTGTTCAACGAAATAGAGCCGGAAGCTGTTGATATGCCGTTCGGCACTATGACAGGCGCAGGTGTTATCTTTGGTGTAACAGGCGGTGTAACAGAAGCAGTTATCAGACGTGTTTCCACAGACAAATCGCTTGCTTCCCTGAGAAATCTTGCATTCGAGGGCGTAAGAGGCTTCGAGGGCATAAAGGAGCTTGAAGTACCTCTTGGCGACAAGGCTATCAAGGTCTGCGTTGTAAACGGACTTCGCAATGTTGAGGTCATAATGAACAGAATGAAAGCTGGCGAGCATTTCGACCTTATCGAAGTTATGGCTTGTCCGAACGGCTGTATAGGCGGCGCTGGTCAGCCAAAGGCTACTATCGACGAGAAGAAAGAGCGCAGTGTTAATCTTTACAATGCTGACAAGCTTTGCACTTTGAAACGTTCAGAAGAAAATCCGCTTATGGATAAGCTTTACGAGGGTATCCTCAAGGGCAGAGAGCATGAACTGCTTCATGTAAGCTATGTAAAATAACAAAATAGCATAAATAGCGAAAGGCTGCACGAAACTGTGCAGCCTTTTTTGTGTGTCGAAAAACTATAATAAAGGGGTGATCTGAGGTCGCCCCAACATATGAACAGCGTATTTACATAAATTGTAGGGGACGGCGCCCTCGACGTCCCGCTTATTTAGGACGTTGTCAATAAGCTCAAGTTTGCACGAAATTGTGCAGCCTTTTTTGTACGGATTATTTTATTATGATATATCCTCCACCTTGACAGCTCTCTTTTCATTTCTGTAGTTGACTACCTCTCCAAAAGTGCAGTATATAACAGAGAACACAGGAACAGCGATGAACATTCCGAATATGCCGAAGAGGTTTCCGCCTATGGTGATAGCGAAAAGTGTCCATAGTGACGGCAGACCAACCGAGTTTCCTACCACCTTTGGATAGATAAGATTGCCCTCAATAGCCTGAATAATGAACATGAACAACAAAAACAGCACAGCCTGCTTGAAATCCGTCACGCATATAAGCAGGAAGCCCACCACATAGCCAAGAAAAGCTCCCACAATAGGGATAAGTGCAGTGCAGGCAACGAGTATGGCAATAAGCACTGCATTCGGGAAACGGAAGATAGCCATACCAATACCGCAAAGGGAGCCGAGGATAATGGCTTCCGTGGTCTGACCCACAAGAAAGTTCGCAAAAGTGTCGATAGAGCGACGGCATATACGGCTTATGCGGTCAGTGATACGATTGCTGAGAAAAGCACGGCTTATGCGCTTGCACAGGTCTTTGAGCCGCTCTTTTGCGGCAAGCATATAGACCGCAAAGCAAATGCCCAAGAAGAAGTTCACAAGACCTGAGAAAAGATCTGTCACAAAGCTTACAGTGGAGCTGAGTGTGTTCAAGATCACAACGCCGTCTTTCAGCCAGCTTGTAACCTTATCGATAATATCAGCAGTGCTTATATTCATTCTGTCAAGCCACCCTGCTATCTCAGGGGAATTGTTGAGCTTGTCGGAAATATTTGAAATAAGTACAGGGATATCGTCTGAAAGCTGAGAGAAAGTCTTTATGAGTGCAGGGATAATAAGCCAGCACACAAGTGCCACAACGCCTAGACAAAGCAGAAAGGTCAGCACTATCGAGCATGGTCTTTTCAGCGTTTCCACAGTTTTGGCATATTTCTCTTTTTTAGGCTTCTTAAAAAGCCTCTTTTCAATGCCTGACATTGGCACATTTAGGATAAATGCGATTATACAGCCAAATATAACAGGCTTCAAGACCCCGATCATTACGCCCAGAAGTCTAAAAAACTTATCATAGTTGGTCAATCCCCAAAAAAGCACCACGCCAAGCACCACAAGGGCTGCATTTTCTTTGAATTTTTTTGTGAATTTCATTAGTTTCTCCTTACAAAAACGAGCTGTACAGCCTTTGCCGTACAGCTCTCAAATCGCTTAGAAATTAATGTTAAGGCTGAGATACTGTCCGCTCTGATAGAGATAGATCAGATATACCACAGACGCATAGATAGTCACAACAGCGACTATCAGTGATGTAATTGCAGCGAGAATGTTCAGTATCGGGATAAATGCCACAACAAGGCACACTGCCATGACAATAAGGCAGGTCTTGTTTACATTCCACACATGGTCGCCCTTGTTTGCAAGTCCGTAGTTCTTCACATCCCTGAGCAGGTCGCCTGTTGATTTGCAGATATAATAAAGCACCGCTATGTTCATTACATTGCCGGCAAAACTCAGAACACTTGATATCGCATTATTGTCAATAAATGTGTCAACTATTGAAAAGATAAGATCAGCCACTGTGAAAACAAGAGCTGTCTGATAACCATTATGGTCTTTTGAAGCTTCAAGTATTCCCCATACATTGAAAATAGTTGCGGCTACGGTACAAGTCATCAAAAGAAGTGTGCCTATCCCCGGTATAAAAGCAAGCGGAACTCCTATAACACCTATGATCTTTGCCAGAAACACCTTTTTGATACCGCTTGCGGCATTTGGATATTTTACCATTTTATTACCCCCTATATTTCGATTTCTTAATCAAGTTCGATATTCATTATCGGCTGTGAGACGTCTGCGCCGGCAGGTACCATTGGAAGAACGTTTATATCCTTGTTGATGATAACGTCCACAAGGCAAGGCTTACCGCATTTGAGTGCCTTTTCAAGCATTGGCTTTATCTCGGATTTCTTTGTTATCCTTATGCCCTCAACGCCAAATGCGTCGGCAAGCTTCATAAGGTCTGTTCCTCTTTCGATATTCGTCTGAGAAAATCTCTTGCCGTAGAAAAGTCTTTGCCACTGTCTTACCATTCCGAGAACGTCATTCTCGAAAACGAGCTCAACAAGCGGTATCTTATGCTTTGCAAGTGAAGAAAGCTCGTTGCAGTTCATGAAGAAGCTTCCGTCGCCTGCGATGTTTACTACAGTTCTGTCAGGGTTGCCCACCTTTGCACCCATTCCTGCGCCAAAACCGTAGCCCATTGTACCAAGTCCGCCGCTTGAAGCAAAGCTTCTTGGACACTTGAAGTTATAATACTGTGCAGCCCACATCTGATGCTGACCGACTTCTGTGGAGATGATAGCTTTGCCGTCTGTAAGTCTGTCAAGCTCCTCGATAACGTCCTGCGGAAGCACCTCGTCCTCGCTCTCGATAGGCACCATTCTCAGCGCATACTGCTTTTTCCAATCCATAACAGTATTCATCCAAGCCTCGTGCTTCATATCAGGAAGCAGCTCGCAAAGCTTTGCAAGGATATACTTAACGTCTCCAGTAACATGGCTGTAAACATCGATATTCTTGCCTATCTCGGCAGGGTCTATATCAATATGTATGATCTTCTTATCCTTTGCAAATGTCTTAGCGTTGCAAAGAACTCTGTCGGAAAATCTCGAGCCAAGAACTATCATAAGGTCACATTCGCTGAGCGTCATAGCAGCTGTCTTTGTGCCATGCATACCAAGCATACCGATATAGCAGTCCTTAGTATTGTTAAGTGCGCACTGACCCATAAGTGACAATGAAACAGGTGCGTCCACTTTTCTTACGAACTCAGCCATTTCTTCCGTTGCGTCAGCAGAAACAACTCCGCCGCCTGCGTAGATAAAAGGCTTCTCAGCATTCTTTATAAGCTCTGCCGCAGCAGCTATCTCCTCGTTTATGCCCTCAGGATTGTGATTTACTACCTTCTTAGGCTCTTTCTTCTCATAGACCATAAGTGCGCCTGTGATATCCTTTGGAATATCTATAAGAACAGGACCCTTTCTGCCCTCGTTTGCAATATAGAAAGCTTCTCTGATAATGTCAGCAAGCTCCGCAGGGTCTTTCACAATGTAGTTATGCTTTGTGATAGGCATTGTTATCCCACAGATATCTACCTCCTGAAAAGAGTCAAGACCAAGCAGATCTCTTGTTACGTTTCCTGTAATAGCCACCATAGGGATAGAATCCATATAAGCTGTGGCGATACCTGTTACAAGGTTCGTAGCACCCGGACCCGAAGTTGCGATAACAACGCCAGTTCTGCCTGTTGTTCTTGAATATCCGTCAGCCGCATGGCAGGCAGCCTGCTCATGGGCGGTGATAACATGGTGTATCTTATCAGAATATTTATACAGCGAGTCATATATGTTTAGAACTGCTCCGCCCGGATAGCCGAACACTGTATCGACGCCCTGCTCCAGCAAACATTCAATTATAACGTCTGAGCCACGTAACTCTTTCAACATTTTTTATTTCCTCCAAATTACAAAATACATCTAAGATCATAAAAATATATCAATATATGATTATACTATATCTGCTTTAAAAAGTCAATACTTTCATTCATTTGGCTCATAAGCTCGTCCACCGTATCAGAGAAAAGCTTTGCTTGCTCGTCAGGCTTCTTTTCCTCTAAAGCTTCCGCCTTTTCAGGCTTCTTACTTTCAAGCATATCCTGCACGCTCACTGTCTTTTCCACAGCCTTTTTTGCTGTGAGCGTTTTAAGCTCATGATCGTCAAGATAAGGCTTTATGCCCACAACGGAAACATTGTCAGTTCCGCCGTTTGTGAGAGCAAGCTCCATTATAGCGCCTAGCTTTTCAGAAACAGAAAGGTCAAGACCAAGCCCCACCACCATTTCTTCCTCAGAAACGTAATCCGACACGCCGTCTGACACTATGATTATCATATCGTCAGGTTCTTTGCCAAAATCAGCCACCAACGGTGTTTGTGCCACATCAGGTTCATTGAGAGTGCTGCCGATAGAAGATATTATGGCATTCTGATACTGTGGCTCAAGCTCTGACACATCTTCTATCCTGCCATGCTCATACATATATCGTGCATAGGATTGGTCAACGGATATCTGTCTGATAGTGCCGTTCACATAGCGGTACATTCTGCTGTCGCCAACGTTTATGCACATTGCTCTGCTTTCCTCGTCCACTGCAAGGCAACACAGGGTGGTCTGCATATTTGCAGCGTTTTCAGCCCTTACGCCCTGCTTTTTTATTTTGTTGTGAACATCGATAAGCGTTCTTTTCATATCCACCCCTGAATTATATTCAAGAATGGAAAGATGCCTTAAACAAAGCTCTGAGGCGACCTCTCCTGCATTTTCTCCACCAACGCCGTCGCAAACGGCTGCAATAAAAGGAGCAGCGACAGTTGATTCATAGCTGCCGCTGTTGATGACCTCGTGGTCTATTAAAATGCAGTCCTCATTCTGTTCACGGTAATTTCCCTTGTCTGTTATTCCGAAAATATAATAATACATTTATTATCACCGTCTGAAAACTGGTATCGTGCTGTTATATCATATCTGCAACAAGACTGCCCATTTCCTTACAGCCAACGAGCTTCGTGCCCTCTGACATGATATCGCCTGTTCTGTAGCCTGCCTCAAGCACCTTCTTGACAGCATTGTCGATAGCGTCTGCTTCCTTATCCATATCGAAAGAAAATCTCAGAAGCATTGAAGCTGAAAGGATAGTTGCGATAGGGTTAGCCTTATCCTGTCCTGCGATATCAGGTGCAGAGCCGTGGCTAGGCTCATACATACCGAACTTTGTGTCATTCAGTGAAGCGGAAGCCAGCATACCAAGTGAGCCTGATATCATAGCGGCTTCGTCTGAAAGGATATCACCGAACATATTCTCTGTAAGGATAACGTCAAACTGCTTAGGATCTCTTACAAGCTGCATTGCGCAGTTGTCAACGAGCATATGCTCAAGCTCGACTTCTGGATAATCCTTAGCTACCTCGTTTACTACCTTTCTCCAAAGTCTTGAAGAATCAAGAACGTTAGCCTTATCAACGCTTGTAACTTTCTTTCTTCTCTTCATTGCGATGTCAAAGCCACGGATAGCAATTCTTCTTATCTCGTTCTCGTTATATGTAAGAGTATCAACGGCAGTTTCAACGCCGTCAACGTTCTCTGTCTTTCTTGCACCAAAATACAGACCGCCTGTAAGCTCTCTCATTATCATCATGTCAAAGCCGTCGCCGATTATATCGTCCTTAAGAGGGCAAGCTTCTCTAAGCTCAGGATAAAGATTTGCAGGACGCAGGTTGGCGAACAGACCAAGCTCTTTTCTTATTTTCAGAAGTCCGGCTTCAGGTCTGAGGTTCGGAGCAAGCTTATACCATGGTGAAGTGGAAGTATTTCCGCCGATAGAGCCAAGCAGAACTGCGTCTGAGTTCTTTGCTATCTCGACAGCCTCGTCTGTAAGCGGAACGCCATATTTATCTATAGAACAGCCGCCCATAAGGATATCAGTATAAACAAACTTATGACCGAACTTTTCAGCAACCTTGTCGAGGACCTTCTGTGCTTCTGTTACTATTTCAGGGCCTATCCCGTCGCCCTTTATAACTGTTATTTTCTTTTCCATGTTATTTTTCCTCCTCAGAATTTAAAGTCGAAACGCTTATCTCGCAGGAATAGCTCTGCTTTTCGGCTGTCATGAACAAAATGCCTGTATAGACCGAACACTCGCCGTCAATAAGCTTCTTTTTGCAATAATCGTCAGCAGCCATGCCTTTGAGCTGATACTGCATATAAGTGTCAGCCGTATCAGTGCCGTCAAAGTTCACCTGACTATAGTCTATCTCCTCGCCGTCCATATAATATGACCAGTAGTAAGACAAACCGTCAGAGCCTTTGATCTTTATGCTGTTGGGTGAAACAGTGCTGTCTATGCTTGCTTCGTCTATATTCGCCCAAAGTCCGTTGAAAGTGGAAAATCCAGCACCATTTATCTCAGGCTTATTGCAGGCAAAGGTCTTTGTTGTAACGCCTTTTTTATCGGTCTTTTCGTCCTTTTCCACAAGCACTATACTGCTGTTTGAAGCAGTTGCCCTTGCAAAACTGCCGCCAAGCTTTCTGTTTATCTCTGCAGAGCTTAGGGTCAGGTCTATCTTGCTGCCGTCCACCATTACCATAAAAGGCAGAAAATCCTTGCTGCTGTATTCAAATTTACCGCTGCTCTCCTCTTTTTTCGAGCAGCCTGCGCTGCACACCAGCATTACCCCTGCTGCAAGTGCCGCAAATAGCTTTTTAGCTTTCATAGCTTCACCCCTTCATAGAAACAGTTCAAGGGCGACCCCTTTTGAGAGATCCCCCTTAAAGCTTCAAAATATCTTATTTAAGTGAGTTAAGAAGACCATTGCTGTTGATGATATTGATAAGAAACTCAGGGAATGACTGACCCTGATAAGTCTCATTCTTGGTCTTGTTCGTGATAACGCCGCTGTCGAAATCTATCTCCACCTCGTCACCATTATCTATCTTCTCAGCAGCTTCCTCGCACTCGATGATAGGAAGTCCGATATTTATAGCGTTTCTGTAGAATATTCTTGCGAATGTCTTTGCTATAACGCAGGATATTCCGCTCGCCTTGATAGCAGCAGGAGCATGCTCTCTTGATGAACCGCAACCGAAATTGCTCTTTGCTACCATTATATCGCCCTTCTGAACGTTCTTTGCAAAGTCAACGTCAATATCCTCCATGCAGTGCTGCGCAAGCTCCTGCATATCAGGTGTGTTGAGGTATCTTGCAGGGATAATAACGTCTGTGTCTACGTTATCCCCATATTTATGTACTTTTCCGCAAGCTTTCATTATGAAAACCCCTTTCGTCAAACTTTATCAGCCCTGCTTGAACTCTGACGAATGGAATATATTTTCTCCTATCGCCTGTTTTCTAAGCTCTTCATATATCTTTTCAAGATACGGGCCGTCTATAGTATCCTTGTTTCTTGTAATAAAATAGCAGATCTTTACCTTGTGGAACATTCCCTCTTTAACGAGAGCATACACAGGTGTACCCCCGATATTGGAGGTATAAAAGGTATTGAAGCCCTTCTTGTCAATAAGAGCCTGCGTCATTTCCACGGTAAATGTATTTTTGTCATGGAGTTCCTGAATGATCTCGTCAGCCTTCTCCTCACGCTGATAGTCATTTAGTGAAGTTCCGTACTTCTTTGTAACAATACTAAGAAGTATATCGGAGAATATTTCCCTAAGATAATTTTTCATCTGTTCTCGCTCCCAAGTCGTATATGCGGTCATGCCGCATATCAATTATTCCCCCAACGCAAGATCTGTCAGCTGATTTTCTCCCCGAATATCACATAACTTCCGACGGCTGTGAGATCTTGCCTGTCACAGCTGAAGCGGCGGCAACGTAAGGTGAAGCCAGATAAACCTCTGATTCTGGGTGACCCATACGTCCCACGAAATTTCTGTTTGTTGTTGCAACGGCTCTTTCGCCCTTTGCAAGAATACCCATATGTCCGCCAAGACATGGACCGCAGGTAGGTGTAGAAACCGCACAGCCTGCATTTATGAATATCTCCAGCAGACCCTCTTTCATAGCCTGCATATATACCTTCTGTGTGGCAGGGATAACGATACATCTAACGTTCTTTGCCACCTTTTTGCCGTCAAGTATCTCAGCGGCACATCTCAGATCCTCTATTCTTCCGTTCGTACATGAGCCGATGACCACCTGATCTATCTTGACCTCCGGGATATCGTCAAATGTTCTTGCGTTCTCAGGCAGATGCGGGAAAGCGACTGTAGGCTTTATCTGGCTGAGGTCGATAGTATATTCAGCCTCATACTCAGCGTCATCGTCAGCCTTGTATATCTTATACTCTCTGTCTACCTTATCCTTGATGTAATCAAGTGTAACATCGTCAACTGCAAATATGCCGTTTTTTGCACCTGCTTCGATAGCCATGTTAGCCATGCAAAGCCTGTCCTCCATGGAAAGGTTCTTCAGACCCTCGCCTGAAAATTCCATAGACTTGTAAAGTGCGCCGTCAACGCCTATCATGCCGATTATATGAAGTATAACGTCCTTAGCGGCACTATACTTTGGAAGCTTGCCTACGATATTGAACTTGATAGCGGCAGGGACTTTGAACCAAGTCTTTCCCTTTGCCATGCCTGCGCACATATCTGTTGAGCCGATACCTGTTGAGAATGCGCCAAGTGCACCATATGTACAAGTATGTGAGTCAGCGCCGATAACGCAGTCGCCTGGAGCGACAAGTCCTTTTTCAGGAAGCAGAGCGTGTTCAATGCCCATATCGCCAACGTCGAAATAATTCTTTATGTCATACTTTGAAGCAAAATCACGGCAGGTCTTGCACTGTGTAGCGGATTTGATATCCTTGTTAGGTGCAAAGTGATCCATGACCATTGTGACCTTATTCTTATCGAAAACATCTGTGAAGCCCGCTTTATTGAACTCGTTTATAGCCACAGGTGACGTAACGTCGTTGCCGAGAACCAGGTCAAGGTTCGCCATTATAAGCTGACCTGCCTTGACTTCGTCAAGACCTGCGTGGGCTGCCAGAATTTTCTGAGTCATTGTCATACCCATTTAATATTACTCCTTACTATCAGATCTCAGAGCATACCAAGATCCTTTATTTTTTATACCCATTTATTATACCACTATTTTGATGTTAATGCAAATACATATTTATTATATATCTATGAATAATATTTATACTAAACGTTTGAATATATCTATGAATAATATTTATACTAAACGTTTGAGATATGAACATATCTCTTTTACATTTACATATAAAATGCGAAAATTTTAATCACATTTTAAACAATAGCACTGCGTATCAACTGAAATATCTTTCACAACATCACAAAATACTAACATTCACGGGAAAATACCGTCAGCCCTCTTGACTTCATTTGCATGGCATAGCTGTTCTCTTTCTGCGAAAAATAATATTACAAAGAAAAAAGGAGGAAACGGCAATGAAGATGAAGTCAATGATAACAGGCGTTTCAATGGCGATAGCCGCAGGAACAGTGGCTTATGCAGTCACAGAGGCGACATCAAGCGAAAAGAAAATGCTCAAAAGCCGCACAGGACGTGCTATCAGAGCTATCGGTGACGTAATGGACGGCATTTCAATGATGATGAAATAGCCCTCATGCAGGAGCGTTCCATGGTGGTAACGCTCCTGTTTTTTGCATTTTTAACTCTGACTTATCTTTTTCAGCAGCGTAAGAGCGTCGATAACATCGACCTTTCCATCACCGTTCATATCCGCACGCTTTAGCTGAGCGGGATCAAGCTGCGTCTTGCCTGCATTGTAACGCAGCATGAGCAAAGCGTCCACAACTGTCAGATACTTGTCACCATTCACGTCTCCCTGCTGCAGGGTCTGTGAAGCGGCTTTTCTTGTTATTTTTATGGTGTACGTCCGTTTTACACCGCTTGCCGCTGTGCAGGTGACCTTGATGGTATTCTCGCCCGTTTTAAGGCTCACCTTTCCGTTTCCTGATACCTTTGCACTTTTGCCCAGCGGATTTGCATTAACAGTAACAGAAGAAACCTCCGCATTGACTTTGGCAGTATAGCTTGCGGTAAATTTATCAAATTTTGGCGAAATGCTCATGCCTGAAACGCTGAGAGATTTAAGATAATTGTTGTTATCTCCACTGCTTGTAGGCTTTGGGCAAAGTTTATCAGGCATATTGTTGTAAACAGGTATCTTGAACTCCATTGCACTGTTCAAAATATCCTGAGAATAGGCGTTTTTTAGGCTTATTGCTTCATTCGCCTGACCGAAAACGCAGGTCATATACTGATGATAATAAAGCCCGTTTCCGCCGTCTACCATATCAAATTTTTGCAGATAAAGGGTATCCTGACCCTTTGTTATGTAGCCTGTGCCTAAAAATATCGAGCCGCCTACTATGGACTTGTACTGATTTGTCCAAGGAAGAAGATAGGTCGGATTAGTAGTCTTTGCATATTTGCAGCCCATTTCTGCGGCTGTCATGGTAGAGGTCGCATAAGCCTGAATGTCAAAGAAGTTGAAATAATTCTCATAGCCTTTCACAGTACCAAGGGATTGCGGCGCACCATTTACGCCCTGCTCGTTTCTGCACCTTGAAGCAAGATGATAAGGTGAAACGCCCGATTTCTTTGCAGCGTCCATAAAGGTCTGCGAATATGTATACTTTTTCTTTGTGTCAGGACAAGTGTAGCTTCCGCTCATAAAAGTGTCTGCAAGAATAGTTTTTACACCACTTTCCGTCTGATACGAGGGATCATATGACTGATTTTCAAACATGAAAATGTATGTATCGTTGAGAAAATTTCTCGGATCCATATAATACATTATTATCTCTTTTGAAGCCGCCACCCACGAGCCGTCAAGCCCATACCAATAACCGCCTTTAAAATCATATGCACCCTTTTCCATTGACTTCCAAGAAGCCAGTGCCGACGAGTGGACAAGGTTTCTGCCCACAACACATTCTTCCTTTAACGCAGTGTTCCAATTCACGCCAAGCTTCTGAGCGGTAAATATCCACTTTGGGTGCTGTTCATGGAGCGTTCTAAGATATGGTTTATAGCTTTCAGGAAAGCCCTGCTTTGTCATATAGCTCTCAAAATCAGCGTCAGAACTGCTCTGCGAACCGCTTGATGTCAGCTGAACATATGCCGCCGAAACATAGCCCGTCACATTGCCGCATGATATCTTATACCATTTCGCACCGCTTGAGTCGGTGGTTTCGGAAAGTATAGTCAGGCTGTCGCCATAGCTTACTGTGCCTGTTTTAGAATAGCCTGTGCCTGCACCGCTGCGAACGTTCAGAACGTCTGCCGTACAGCTTCCCGTCATATTTGCCGCTGAAGCCGTCAAATATGAAGCCGCCATTGACGCTGCAACAGCAAATGACAGGATATATGAAATCATCTTTTTTATCAACTCGTTCACCTCAGAAGATATAGGCAATACCTCAACAAGGCACGCCTATGTATAAGTCCTTATTTTTACACACATTGGTTTGTACATTTTTCTGTATCAAGTACAAAACTTCACCCTCATTATAGTACATTTCTCAGTGCTTTGTCAACAGTCTTTTTGATTCATAAAAAATTTACATTTAGTAAAATGTAGCTTTCACTTAAAAGTTACAGATTTATTACAGCCTATTTAGTGGCTTTGCTGTTGTTCGGTACATACATATTGTGACACAAATGCTCTCATTATAAATATATCCAAAAAAATATGCTTATTTTCGCTGTTTTGACTATTGACGTGTTACTTTATATTGTGATATAATCCTATTACGATAAAGGTAACAGAACTTGTAATATTTTATAATGAAATATTACAAATTAAAGACAAAACAATAGTAAACAAAATTAATCAAGAGCAAAATACTGACAGAAAAACACGATTTTGCAACGGAGGTATCAAATGAAAAAACTGAAAATAAACAAGATGGCGCTGTCGGTGGCAACAGCGTTTCTTATGCTCACGAGCATTGTTTCCACAGTGGCTAGTGCATCAGGCGGAAACGAGATAAAGCTCACAAGCGACAAGAATTTTGCAAAGGCAGGCGACAGCATAAACGTAAAAGCGAGCCTTGAACCTGATAAAACAGGCGTTGCAGGCTTCACTATAGACCTGCATTATGACCCGTCAAAGGTAACAGTATATGTGCCGACCGATGAGGAGAGCGAGAGTACATACAATGTGGGAAGCAAATTCTCTGTTATAACCAACTATGTTGCTTCATCAGGCACTATAAAAATAGTCGGTGCAAACCTCACGGGTTCTAATATAAAGGACAGCACAGACCTTGCCCTTGCGACTTTCAAGGTAAAGGACGGCGTAACAGGCAAGATAAACTATTGGGTAGAGGTTGAAACAATGGTGGCGGAAGCTGACGGTGGATACAAGTCAGTTTCATACTCAGCACCTACAGAGGGTTCACCGCTCACTGTCAGTGCAGGGGAGGAGATCACAACAACTCCTGCAACGACCACTACGACTGCTTCATCTAAGGCTGAAGCTACTACAACTACATCAAAGTCGACCACAACTACAACGACGACTACAGCGAAGACTACGACCAAGTCCGAAGCGACTACCACAACTACGGCTAAGTCTGAGAAAGTTACAACAACTACAACAAAGCCTGCTGAAACCACCACAACGACTACAACAGCAAAGAGCGAAACTCAGACCACTACAACCTCAACATCTGCACAGCCTGAGTCCGAACCGCTTTTCACACACAAGCAGGGTGACGCTGACTTCAACAGCGAAACTTCCCTTCAGTTCGGTTTCAAGCTTTCTGACTACATAACAGACTATTCACAGCATTACAATGTAAAGGTCAACGTAAAGTCATCAGGCAACGCAAGCGGTGCAGTCGGTGCGTTGGTTGACGGAAGCTGGTCTGCACAGAGCACGAAGCTCACAGGTGGCGAGGAAGCACAGTGGATATACTCAGATCTTGACCCTTCAAGAACAAGTGACGAGGTTTTCGTACAGCTTTATTACTTAAAGGCAAATGCAGATTTTCAGATAGCTTCCGTGGAAGTAATGCCTGTCAAGGAAGCAGTTGACACATCAGCCGTTACAAAGGTCACAGCGGCAGAACCAAAGCCTGCTGACGATACAACGACCACAACTACTACAACAGCAAGCACAGAACCAAAGGCTGACGAAAACACACAGCCTGAAAGCACCACCACAACAGCAGCCAGACAGCCTGAAAATGTCGGTGCGGCTGTTACTACAGTAAGCGAGGGAGACAGTTCTCAGGAGCTTACAGGATCACAGGCAACAGAAAAGATACAGCAGATAGTTGACGAGGCCTCATCGCAGGCTGACAGCTCAAAAGTAAATCCGTCAACAGGCGTTGAAGTGACAAAGAACATTCTCACTGTCATTGCCGCAGGATATGTTATTTTTGCGATATTTGCAGTTATCTTCAACAGATTTGCCGCAAAGGACGAAGAATAATAACCGAATATATTTCTTTAGGCTATAAAAACGGACGTTTCCATCGGAAGCGTCCGTTTTTCGTCAGGAACACCAAGGGGATAGTGTGATCCTGCATTTTATTGATCTTCTATAACAGGCGGAATGAAATTCTCTAAGGCGCTGAGAAGCTTCGGGTGTCGTATAACAAAATGTATAGCAGGCGCGTTACCCTTTGATATCATCGCCCACTGACCTTCATGGATCAGTATTTGCAAATTGCAGAAGGTCTGCCGCTTAGCATATTTAAGGCTATAGTTTTCATGTGTCTGCGCATAGCGTTCTGTGCTTTTTAAATGTGCAGAATAATCATCATAGCTGTAAAGAACATCACTGGCACAGAATACACCAGACAGGTCAAGGGCATGGGGACGTGTTTCAAATTCCTCTCGGGAAAGACAGCATATCTCGTCCTCTATGGTCATGGTTTCCAGTATGCTCTCAACTCGCTTTTTACGCTCGTTGACATAAGCTTTTATATCTCTGCCCCGGCGGTCGTCAATGCCGTTTCTGTCAAGTATACTATTGAGCAGGTCATTATCCATAGTATAAACAGGCAGAGCAGATAAAATACTCCTGCGCCCGCCACGTCTGTGAGAATCGGCAGTGAGAAAATCGCTGAAATCTTTTTTCCGGTCACTTCGGTATATCTCCATAAGCGGGCAGGCGTTTGAAAGCAGATCATTGGCACGTTTACGATAATATCCAAGCTCCTTTTTGGACTTGGTCAGATAATATCTGCCCTCGCTGTGAAAGCCTGCCACGGCTTCCCCTGAAAGAGCCGCCGCACCTGATACCTTCAGCAAATGCAAAAAAGCATTATTCTGTACGTTTTTCAAATAGTAAGGCGCTATCTGCCCCGTCATATACATCGGTATCCAGCTTTCAAGACCAAGCATCATATCATCTAAGGAGCGGTCAAGATTATGTATCTGACAAAGGTGCAGACCCTTTTTAAGCATCAGAGCCATACCGAACATCCACTTCTTCGGAAATTCGGGATCATCAGCCATTTCCTTCATAGGCATATCACTGTACATTATCACAGGCTCATTAGAACGTGACAAGACTGTGGCTTTCAGAAAATCAAGCTCACTTTCCATCATTTCCTTGATGCCAAAATAACTTTTTGACACAGGAAGCTGAAAAGGCAAAGCAGGTACTTTCATTTCATCAAAACGTATCACCTTTATGTATTCGTTCAGGTCAAACTCATCAAGCTTATCAAGAAACTTTTCAATTCCACCGCTTTTTATCTCTCTGCTCTGTCTGGCATGATCGCTGAACAGCCATTTGCATATCACTTCATAACGCTGTGACACATCCTCTATATCACTTTCATTACAGCCCACAAGCTGTGCGACCGCTGATATCTCTGTGGGAGTTCTAAGCTCCCTTGCAGTAAAGTCTGCTATTGCGGCGACAAAGCGTTCAGGGTCGGCAGGCTTTCTAGTACCGTTCCGTATACGGAAAACGGTGGAAACATCATAATTTATCTCCTTGCACATACGCTTGATGTTTATATCAAGGGCTGAGATAAGGGTATTGAAATTTTGCCGCATAGACTCTCTGTCGGCAGGTATGATATCTTCACAGTCAAGAAAGGCTCTTTTTATGTTCTCCCTTGTCATATCGCCATAGCCTTTTTCCCTTGCCACAGCCTCAAGAGCGTTGCAAAGCCCGTCAAACGCCACAGTGTCTATCTCAGGTATTCTCTCTCCGCTTCTGTATCTGCTAAATGTTGAGGGAGATATCCCTGACAACTCACAAAGCTCCTTTGCCGTGCAGGAAAGCTGTTCTATATACTTACCAAGCTGTTCGCAAAACTTCATTTTAACGATTCCTCCCGCTGTCATATGGTATTACGTTAATTATATATCATATTTATCAAAAAAGGAAGTCCCCCACGATATATAATTTCAGAATTGGCATATGACTATTATGAAATAAATCACAAATTTATTCATAGATTTGTTATAATGTGATAAAGGATATCACATTAGGGAAAATACAAAGTAATGGAGGTGTGCTTATAGGATAATAACGAACATGAGAAAAAATATAATATCAAAAGGAGATGTATATTATGAAAAAAACAACCACAAAACTGCTGACAGCCTTGCTTACGCTGTGTATAGTGCTGACACTGATGCCGATGACAGCGTTTGCAGAATCCGGAACGTATGCTGTTGAATTTTACCCCGGAGATCATGGGAGCATGACCAAAAACGACCAGATCCCGTTTGTATATTATGGCATTGACGATGATGTTAACAAGCCATACTACTACAAGCTGAATGTATCCGAAACAGAAATTCTCAGCTTTGCCGACAGCATCATCAATGTTTTGTCACCAAATCCAGGCTATGAGTTTTCCTACTGGACTGCCGATGCTGCCGTCTACCAGGTCGGCGGCGATACTGCCATTCCCGCTGGCACCGCTCTTTCCTCTGATCAAATACAGAGCAAAATTACCGTGAAAAGTGATGTGACGTTCACAGCTCACTTTAAGCAGATATCTGAATATCCTGACGAATCAGAGATCACCAATGCCACCATTGAAGATGTTAGGTTTAATTATGGGGCTGGCGAAGCACCTATAATGTCGGCTTTTGTAACACCGGTAGACTATGAAAAATACGATGTGGCTTATGAATGCTGGCAGCAATTTGAAAACAACGAACCAGTTGCCGCATGGTATTCTGACAATGGTTCGCACGGATCTTTGCCAACCTTCACAAAATTTGAAGGCGGCAAAAAATATGTGTATTCCCTTATGCTTAAACCAAAAGACGGATATTCCTTCAGCAGCAAAACTATAGTTACTGTAAACGGGCAGAAAGTGTCCGCACATTTCGTCGATGGCTTCATGTATGTCCCGGCTGTTAAAACGATCACTGCATCTACGGTGACAGTCATCGATGTAGTGGAGATAAATGATGTCACCGTCAGCTTCAAGGACGGCGACAAACCCGTATTCACCGGCGATGTACCCGACGGCAAATACTACTACCGAGCTGAATGGTGGGAACTGGACAGCAAGACCGGTGCGATTTCTGCGGATTTCTTCAGCGGCGCTTATGAAAATAAGATAACCACTTTTGAAAGTGGAAAGACATATCATTACGGTGTGTATGTGGTATCTGAAGGATTTGTTGAAAGTGAAAATACCTCTTATGTATTCGGACCCAACACCAAGCTTAAGATAAACGGCGAATTTGTAAATTACAAACGCTATGAAAATGATACGAGCGACGGCTCTGACGGCACCATGTGGGTCATCACCGACCTTACTATGACGCCAAAGGCAAATGATACAAGCTCTGACAGCAGCGATACAAACTCAGACAGCAAAGACACAAGTTCAAATAACAGTGGCACAAGCACAAACAGCAACTCAAATACTAACAGCAAGACCCCTGCCAAGAACAACGCAGGAAGCACAAACCCTAACACAGGCAATAATGTTGGCGGCATACTACTTACATTCGTTATAGCAGGAAGCGGACTTGTAGTTGCAGGCAGAAGATCACGCAAAAACAAATAACAACATGAGCTGGCAAAAAACGGACGTTTCAAAGCGAAACGTCCGTTTTTTATATCCATATCAAATTTACTTGTTCTGTGCCTTAAAGATAACGCCCGTCACCTTTGGACCTGCGTTTATTGCAATTGCCGCACCTATTTGGAAACACTCCACAGGCGGATAGCCCACCTTCTTCGTCATAGCCTGTGCCATTTCGTCCCTGACGCTCTCGTCATTGCCGTAAACGATGCAGTAAGGTGTCTGCGGTATCATTTCCTTTACAGTCAGGTCAAGTATCTTTGGCACAATAGCCTTGTCGCCTCTTACCTTTGTTTCTGTAACGATAGCATGGTCATGTATCCTCATGATAGGTCTAAGACCCATTACCTCGCCCACAAAAGCAGCCGCAGACGGAATCCTTCCTGACTTCTTTGCATATTTGAGTGTATATGGTGCAAAGAAAATAACGCAGTTCTTTATCCAGTCCTTCATAAATGCCACGATATCAGCCGCAGGAACGTCCTTTGTGGCTTTCATTGCGCCCTGAACTACTGCATAACCATACGCTCCTGTGTAGCTCTCGCCGTCTATATTGTATATAGTGAACTTGCCCTTTGCCTCAGGGTGAGCGGAATAAAACTCCTCTGCCGCCATAACAGCGTTGTTGTATGTTGCCGAGCCTTTTGAGTTTATGGTAGTGTTTATAACATCAGTATAGCCCTCGCTGTAGAGCTTCTCAAAAGTTTCCTGATATTCAAAGGCTGTTATCTGCGATGTAACAGGTATGCCGTCAAAATCGTCAAGCATTTTGTAGAATTTCTCGTTGTCGAAATCTATCCTTGATGTGTAGCTGTCATCACCCATTGCCACCTTGAAATTCATTATCTGGATATCCAGCTTCTTTTCAAGCTCCTCAGTGATATCGCTCGCTGAGTCGGTAAGAAATTTTATTTTTGCCATAAATTCACCCTCCGTTTTTTATTTATTTTATTCGTCCCATGTATATTGCGTCAGCTTGCCCTCTCTGCCAAGGTCGGGATAATCCCACTGTCTTAACACCTCATAGCAGGCTATCGCCACTGAGTTTGAAAGATTAAGACTTCTGAGCGTTTTTCGCATCGGTATCCGCACACAGCTTTGTGGATTTTCATAAAGCAGTTTCTCAGGCAGCCCCTTGTCCTCTCTGCCGAAAATTATATACACTTCCCTATCCTGCGGATAATCCACATCTGAGTGTACCATTCTGCCCTTTGTGGTAAAGAAATAGAACTCGCCGCTGTTCTTAGAAAAAAAGTCGTCAAGGTCGTCATACTCATGTATCTCCAGCTTATCCCAGTAATCAAGCCCTGCACGCTTTAGCTTTTTGTCGCTTATCTCAAAGCCGTAAGGCTTCACAAGATGCAGTGCCGCACCTGTCACTGCACAAGTCCTTGAAATATTGCCTGTGTTCTGCGGTATCTGCGGCTCTACAAGCACAATATTAAGTCTGTTCATCTTCGGTAACACTTCCAGATATCACAAATTCGTATAGTCCCTAAGCTCCTGATAGCTTGTGAGCCAAGGAAGCTGACCCTCCAGCATAAGACCATCTGTCCATGGGGTCTGGTAGCTGTACGTAGTCTTGACAGTAAGCTCTGTGAACGCTGTGGCTCTGTTCATTGCGATAGGCAGACTGTCACCCTTGAGAAGTCCTCCAATAAGAACACTTGTGAACATATCTCCCGTTCCTGAATAGTGTGCAGGAACATAATCATTCTTTATTTTCCAAAAGCTGTTATTTTCTTTATCATAGCCTACAGTTGACATTCCGCCGTCTGCAAGATTTACGCTTGTGATAACAACGATCTTTGCGCCCTGCTTTGAAAGCCTTACAAGCCATGATTTTATCTCAGAACTGCGCATTGAAGCCGTAGGATATTCCTCGCCAAGAAGTATAGCCGCCTCTGTGAGGTTAGGCGTGATTATATCCGCCACCTTTACAAGCTCGACCATACGGCTGCAAAGCTCCTTTGTGTAGGTCTTATATGCCTTTCCGCCGTCACCCATAACAGGGTCTACGACCTTCAGGGCATCAGGAAAAGCCTCGAAAAACTCAAGGCAGTGGTCTATCTGCTCGCTTGAAGCTAGGAACCCGCTGTACACACAGTCAAATTTCATATCCATTTTTTTATAGTGTTCCAATGCAGGCTTCATAAAGTCTGTAAGATCCCTCATAACAAACTCGCTGTAGCCGGTGTGTGCCGAAAGCACAGCCGTAGGCACAGGACACACCTGAATACCCATAGCGGAAAGCACAGGTATCACAACTGTTAGCGAACACCGGCCAAGACCTGATATATCCTGAATAGAAACAACCTTTTTACAACCCTGCATAATAAAACCCTCTTAAAAAATACTCATAATCATTATTATAACATATCCATCAGGATTTTTCAATAGCCCATGGCTTGCCGGCAATATTTTTTTTGTAGTGCTACAATAGATATTGGACAAAATTAAGAAAAAAGAAAAGAGAGATAGACAAAAATCTGATAAAATAAAGTTACCACACCAAATTCAAATCAGAAAGGAAGCCTATCTCTCATGAATAGTATAACACAAGATATGAAGTTTCGTCAATCCTTAATGAATTACGCAAAGAAATATGGAGTGAGCCGAGCGAGCAGAAAATACAATAAATCACGTTCATATATATATTTCTGGCTGAAACGCTGGGACGGAAGTGTGGAGTCCCTTGCAGTTAAATCACGCCGACCGCATCATCATCCCAATGAGCATACCAAGGAAGAAATAGATCTTATCAAAAGGTATCACAAACGGAACCCGACACTTGAGCTTCCCGAA